>JABIQT010000279.1 GCA_018667995.1 Candidatus Latescibacterota bacterium | reverse complement strand
GATCTCTCTCCTGATTGTAGCTCTACGACAATGCGAGGATTGTAGATCGAAGGCAGTAGATCTGTTCCAAGACGGTCCAACGAGATGGCACCGAGAATCACGATGCCGAGCATAATCATTGATACAGTGACGGGATGTCGTACGGAGAAGTCTGTTATCACAAAGGATTCCTGCTCACCTGGTTTGGCCCGTTCGATGACTGGCCAAGCGGTAGATGAAAAAAGCTATCGAATTTCCCTATCCAGGTATTACGAAGAGAGAGTACAACGGGGTTGGCTCCCGTCCTGGTGCCCGTTAGACGGGTGATTTCTGAAGAATGTTTCATATCTGATCTCTCGTGACGACAGGCACGACGGAGAGAAGGCGATTGGTACAGGCCGGGAGTGCGCGTTCATTAAATATCCATCACTACGACAAACCAGTGGCTTCAATCTAAGAGGCATAAGCATGCCTGTCAACGCGTCCCTGATGCCAGGCAATTGACAGGCCTCAGGCGCCTCCGTATATTCTGGGGCCTTGACCAAACGAGCCGATTAAATGGGGAGCAAATGATATGCACGTCGCTGTAAATCAGAACATCCTTGAGATGGAGTATGCCGTTCGCGGGCCGATCCCCCAGAGGGCGGCTGAGCTACGCAAAGAAGGTCAGACAACAATTCCCTGTAATATAGGAAATCCGCATGCCTTGGGTCAGAAGCCAATATCCTATTATCGACAGGTGCTGAGTCTCGTGGAGGACCCCTCCTTGATCGCCAGAGAAAGGCGCCTGAGAACCCTTGCGATCAATACCGAGGCTATTGCGAAAAGCGATCTGATATCGGATTACGTAATAGACCTTGCGGAGAGCTATCTGGCGAAGATGGAAGCCGGTACAGGAGCCTATACAGAAAGTCAGGGGCCCGCGTTCATTAGAGAATCGGTCGCTGCCTTCATTGACCGGCGCGACGGCCTGGGCGGATCCACCATTGTACCCTCTGATCCAGACCAGATTTTCATCACAAACGGGGCCAGCGAGGGCGCCAAATATGTAATCGATCTTCTGCTGGCCGATCAGCGGGACGGCATTATGATACCGATTCCGCAATATCCACTATACTCGGCGGCGATCAAGCGTTGTGGGGCAGTGCAGGTGAACTATTATCCCGATGAAGAAGACGGGTGGACGTTCGATCGGGCAGTTCTGGAGGATGCCTACGAGAAGGCCGAGCAAGAAGGCGTCAACGTCAAGGGCATCGTGGTCATAAACCCAGGAAATCCTACCGGAGCGGTGCTTGACGAGAACACGGTGCTTGAAGTCATCGCATTTGCCCGCGAAAAGGACCTGGTAATCATCGCGGATGAAGTTTATCAGGATAATGTCTACGGAGACAAGTTCATCTCATTTGCAGGTGCCTTGGGCGCCGAACCGGTGCCGCTCTTCAGTCTTCACAGCATGTCAAAAGGCTTCTACGGGGAATGCGGACATAGAGGCGGATATCTCGAAATTCGGAATTCTCCGAGAGTCGCGGGAACCGATCTGTCATTCACAGACCTGATATTCAAGCAGGCCTCGGTTAACATTTGCTCCAATACGGTCGGACAACTCCTGATGTACCTGATGGTCAATCCACCGACTGAGGACTGCGAGCCCTACAGGCAGTTTATGGCGGAGAAACGGTCTATCCTCGAAACGCTCCAAGAGAAGGCTGCTTTGATACGTGACGCATTCGATCAAATGGACGGTGTATCCTGCTTTGGCCGCACCGGCGCCATGTATTTATTTCCACGCCTCGACAAGCTGCCTGCCGGGAAAACGGATTTCGATTATTGCATAAAACTGCTGGAACGCACCGGACTATGCACCGTCAACGGTTCAGGATTCGGCCAAAAGGAAGGTACACAACACCTGCGGATTGCGTTCTTGCCGCCGAAGGAAGTCATAGAAGAAGTCATGCCCGAGTGGATTCGCTTCCATAACGAATATGTAAACTCCTGAGCATGAACATTGCCTCAAGGACATGCTCTGCTCGTATGCAACCGTCCCCATCCACCCTGATCAGGTTTGTCACGTACAGCGATCCACCCACGCAGGGCCCTAGTCAAGAAGCAGATCCACAAGGACAGCACTTGTTCTCGGAAGCCGTACTCGGAGCTCAAGTTCCCCTGCAGACGTAGTGACAACTTTACCCTCGTCCGACATATACAGCCCCGATTGTGCCTGGCCCAACTGAAAGTTGCTGTGGCCTTCATCTACGAGATAGGAACGATACTGAACCTCTATATCTGAAGGCAGCTCAGAGATTACCACGTCTGCCTCGCGATGAACCGTCCCAAATCGCCAGATCAGTATGGTCAGCCTACGATCCGCGCGGGTGGCAATAACGCGGGTGTCAGGCGCATCAGATTCGGAGATGAGGCGCTGTCCATCGAGCTCAGAAAACATCTTAAATGCGTGGTAGACTGGACGTGGCGTGCGAAAATCGGATTCCAGCAGACTCAGATACTCGGCATTGGCATAATACACGCTGTGGCGGGCCCCGGCTTCGAACATCGCACCCAGTGATTCCAGTGTCCAGATGGCATTGTACTCGGTGGCATTATCGTGCCCGCCTTCCATGCTCCAGGCATTCCACTCATCAATAATGACCTCCGGAACCGAACCATCAGCGCGTGTCGCCCAATGGCGAACACGCCTTATAAGGTCCCCATAGTCCTCCGGCGCCTGGCTGTCCGGCGGACCTGCATAGAAGTGCACGGCGACAAAATCCAGAGGCAGCTCGCGCCAATCGCACCACCATCTGAGCATTTGAACCCACCGTCCCACGCTGCCTGTGAAGTCCTCCACGTCCCCATCACAGAGCACAGTGGGGCCACCCACTTGAATAGAGGGATCAGCCTTGACCGCGCCACGGACTGCCGACTCATATATGGAGAGATATTGCACCGATTTCTTGATATCATCAATGAAAGCCGAGAACGGCAGGTAGCGCGTCCACTCCCAGATATGCCATACATTGAGGAAGATGTTATTGGGTTCGTTCCATACACTCCAATATCGAATATTCAGGCCACGCTCCACATTGTAGTGCGCGACCGTCCGATAGACGACCTCTTCCCACACATCGTAGTCAGAGGGTGGATAGAGCCCGGGATCGCCGGTACCAGCCCCCCGGGGGGTATCAGATGGCATGCTCGACAGGAACTCCGGCGTATAGCTGATACACATCATCGGCTCGATCCCGAGTGCCCGGATGGCATCAATTTCCCGATCCAGCTCTGTCCAGTCGAAGACGAGTTCCCCATCTGTATTACGGGTTACCTTGGCTTTATTATACAGATGGCTGACCCGCCAAAGTTCAGGACGGAGTGCCTGTATCTGCTCCGTATAGCCCGAATCTACTTTCGAGAGCGAAAAGCCATTTATGCCGATGAGATTGGGAATGGTATCGCCGGTAGCCGTTGCCAAGATCCGAATCTCAGTCGAGTCCAAGCGTACGCTTTGAATATCTGCGATACCCTTGATCGCACTTACAGGCCGAGTGCGCCCCCCTGGCTCGAAAGTGCTGTCTGCAATCACAAAAGCATCCAGTACACCGTAGTATCTATTCAATCTGGGTTCGAACAGGGGCGTTACCGTTTCCTGGCGCAAAACCAGGGAGATCTCCAATACGTGTGGACCAGGAGACAGATCCAGCTCGCCATCCCGATACCAGCCGATGGTCTTTCCAGCCATCTCCCGAGTGCCTGTTCTCGTATAGCCCAAATGACCTATGGACGTGGGATAAGGCCCTTCCAATCCCGTGGGGTCCGCATTAGAATCCGTGCCCTGCCACGGTCCGTCGTCCACGCGCCAGATCAGTTCAACATACCTTTTCATATGCGTGATCAGCGGAATATTGCCCTCATCGTGATAGTAGAGATGGCGGCGGCCCCATAGTTCATATGTGCCTCCCACCGGTACCTCGATCTCGTATCGAGCCGTATACTCACCCAGTCTTGCCTCCGAATCCGTGGAGAAGTGAAGCCCTTTCCCGCTACTCAATCCAGCCGCAAGATAGATATCATCAAAAGTAGCCCACTGGGCGTGCTCCGCCTCAAACCAGATCGGCTCCCCAGCGTCGGAATCCGAATAGCCAGCAAGGCTTCCCCAAGCTAGCAACGCCCATAGCACATGACTCCTATAGTTGTATTTGGTGGGATTTCTCATAGTTCGTTCGAAGGGCTGAGTATCAAATAGGCCAGAATACGTCCCGCGTCAGGTAGTGAGAACTCTACCCTACCATCGGCAATATCCTCATAGGTAGCCGTTAGCGATGGACCTTTTTCCCCAACGATCTCCAATATACACGACGCATAGCTATCTGATGGTATAGACGGATCCATCTGAATCGAGAACCGCCCGTCCACAGGATGATCTGACCACAATAGCACACGTAGAGAATTGTCTGAGGCTATGGTGCCAAGGGCATTAGTTCCCACCGTGGTCGACACGCCAACCTGGAAGCCGGACATGTCACCCAGGAAACGGAAGGCCTTTCCCATGGGCGTCAGCTTGGCAGGATTCGCATCCAGCAGGCGTCCATACGTATAATAGAACGAGGCCTCGACGCCAGCCGCGGCCATCCCCTCGATGATGTCGAGAGAGCCCATGGCTTCTGCCCAGGGCTCCCAACCTTTGCCGTGATCCGCATTCCATTCTGTGATAAGAACCGCGGGTGGCCCGATCCCCAGGCTGGCACTTTTAGTGCGAAGCCAGGCAACACGCTCCGTAATCTCAGTTCGAGAACCTGGGTAGTGCCACGCGACGAAGTCCAGAGGCAGATCGCGCTCAACACATTGATTGAGAACAACGGCAATCCATCTCTTGCTGAAGGACGATGTGTTAGGGCCTCCCACCCGTGCACTCGGATCTACTCGCAGGATGCCCTTCACCGTCGCCTCATACAAGCTCATGTACTCCAGTATCCTCGCCATCTCATTGAATTGTCCCTGAGCTTCGGTGCGCTTGGATCCAGGTGTCCAAAGGTCACTGCCTGGTGCAGTAGCAGCATATTGAGTGTATCCCGCATGGGCAACGTCCCAAAACATACCCAGGTCCGGCTCATTCCAGACGGACCAGTAGGCCACGCCAATCCCCTTTTCAATCACCACGTAACTGGCCAGTTCGAAGACCAATTGCTCCCAGTCCCCATAGCTTGTGGGCGGAGCAGATCGCCGTTTCGAATTCTCGAGATGAGGACGGGGAGACAGTGCAGACGGCGTGAAGTCGAGCGTGATGAGTGGCTGAGCGCCGCTCAACCGGAGGCCTTCGAGCAGTGGGTCGATTTTGGACAGATCCTGCTGAATTCCATTACTGGTCATCGCCACAGGAATAACAATATCGAAGAGTTGGTCGAGCTGTAGCAGCTTCGAGTCGACTTCTCGGATCAGGTTGGTATGTTCCAGGGGGACATAGCATAGTCCGGTCAAGACGGGAAGCATATCGCCACGCATCTTTGGGTTCAGCCTGACGACATTCCCGTCCGTACGAGTCGGCAGTTGCCTTCGGAGCTGAGGTTGGGGGAAGGATGGGCCTGAATTGTCCCGGCAGCTCGCGAAACCAGTTAGCACAATCAGTGCAAGCCCTACCAGGAAGAGCGGCTTTACCATACTCCCAGCTTGTCGACACGGCAGAATTGTCCCAGTGGCCGAACTCATAGTGCAAGTCCTGGAATATCAGCGTATGGGATACCCGATTCCTTCATGACGTCGATCACCTTATTCAGAATGGGCAGTTCGATCGGAATTCCTTCTACCCGGCGCTTCGTACGCTCGCGATGTGCGCGTTCACCAGGTACGAGAATCTCGCCGACTCCAGGCACCTTCTCTGTTTCCTTCATTTGTGTTACAAACTTTTCTACCAGTTCATGGAAGGCTCTGCGCCCCACGAATTTATCAGGATCCAGAGCCAATACAAATAGCCCGTTCCGCTCCGTGTCCGTTACGGCGCCGGAGCTGCAGCCAGCCCCGCTAATCGCACCCGCGAGCACGTCAACTAACAGGCTCAATGCGAACCCCTTATGGCCAGCGACCAACCCGCCAAGTGGAAGCAGAGCGTGCTCAGGTGGCATGGTCACGGCCTCCGCCACAGAGATAGTGGGATGTCCTGAACGATCAATCAACCATCCCTCAGGCGCATTCAGCCCTTGCGCGTTTAGGGTCTTGAGCTTACCCGCTGCTGCTACACTGGTAGACATATCAATTACGATGGGGCATTCTGCACTCCAGGGAATGCCCGCCGCCAGCGGATTGGTACTCAGGAATGCCTCGGTGCCCCCCCAAGGGGCCACTGCGGGATTGCCACCAGCATCATTTACAAGAATCAGCGCGATATAACCTCGCAGGGCCGGCTCCGCCATATAGCTTCCGAGCCGGGCTACGTCATTGGCGTTTATCACGCTGACGCATCCCACACCGGTCACGCCCGCCTTATCAACTGCTCGTGCGACCGACTCCACCGCGGTCACTGGCCCGAGTCCAAAATTTGCATCCAGATGAATGGCCGATTCGGTCTCATTCAAAACAGTTGGTACTGCATCGGGGACCATGGACCCCTGCCTGATTCCTTCCGCGTACATGGGAACTCTCATTATCCCATGAGAATGATAGCCTGACAGGGAAGCCTCGAGAAGCGTGTCCACAACCGTGTCGCGCTCTTGAGGGCTGACATTGTGGTGATCGAAAACACGGCACATCATGTCGCGCAATGCTTCGCATGTCAGAGAAACAGCATCAGTCGCCATCGGTTTTCATCTCCAAATCGATTACGGTATGGATCGAACAACCAAGATCATCCCAACATATCTTGATGTCAATGCTTTCGGTAGCGTTGACGGGGAGTTTCAGCCAGCATATATTCGGCGCTGGCAGTTAAAAAGTCGCTCTATAACGCTATCAATAGGAATTAAAAATGCACACGCTCGGAATCGTCAACCTTAAAGGCACTACTATGGAACGTCCTCCCGTCCTGCTTTCAGATGAGCAGATGCAGCGATTCGTGACCGACGGATATCTGACGCTGCAGCCTTCGGTGCCGGATGGACTCCACGACATCATCGATGAGAAATTCAGCTGGATCGTAGAACACGAGCCCAATCCCGGCAACAACATCCTTCCCAGGCTCCCCGAATTGAATTACGTACTCCAAAGCCCGGAGGTGCGCGGAGCCATGATTAGCCTCCTTGGCGAGGACTACTTGATTCATCCCCATAAGTACTGGCATTATCGGAAACCTGACGAAGACTGTCCCAATGACCCTGATGAAGTATGGAAGCGCGTGCAGGCAGGCAGCCATCAGGATTCCTATTCGCCTTCCAGTCAGCCAAAGTGTCATTACCTTCGCTATGCACGATTCATGTATTACAGTCATGATGTGGAGGAGCTACACGGCCCCACACATGTCATCCCCGGTTCGCAATACCACGGGGGGCTTGACGATGAGGATCGTGCGCGGGAGGTCCCCGTTACCGGCCGGGCAGGAACAGTCTTCCTCTCCCATTTCGAGATCGGACATTCAGCGGGCGTGAACCTCAGTAACCGGGTACGTCATATGATCAAGTTCATCTTCATGCGCACGGAGGAGCCGGCGGCTCCGTCCTGGGAAGGTGGTTCAACCGGGTGGCGGACCCCTGATGATATCACGGCACCACATGATCTCGAGACTGCGTGGCGCCACCAGTGGGACTGGCTACGCGGAGCGTATTCTTCGGGACATGGGCACAAGGAGACCACCGTCACGGTGGCTGAATTGATTGGGCGGTTGAATACGGGAAACCAGGCTGACCGAACGAGAGCGATCTATGATCTGGCCGATAGGGGCAGTGGGTCCATAGTGCCGCTCACCAAGATCCTC
>JABIQT010000675.1 GCA_018667995.1 Candidatus Latescibacterota bacterium | reverse complement strand
TCTTGTCTGTCAGGACCAACGCTTTTTCGGATAGTAACCCGCCATCCCCTGGTCGGTAGCCATAAAGACCACAGCATGACGGTGTGGGCATACGGCGGATGTGAATCAATGTGAAGAAATCCAGATTACCTGCACATTTGTTATAGGACAGGAGACCAATCGTGGAAGCACTAAAAACGATCAGCAGCCTCGTAGTCAGTCAACAGAAAGAATGGGGAGAGATCCTCACCTCATTTGAAACCAAAAACAAGTACTTCATTTCGGATGATTCGGGACATCGGCTCTACCTTGCCGCGGAGGAGGCCGGCTCCACGCTGCTCCGGTGGTTTCTCAAGGCGTTGCGCCCCTTCGCCATTTCAGTCCTGACTGATGACGGAACACTCGTTTTGAGAGTCACTAGGCCCTTCCGGTTTTTCTTCCACCGTGCCGAGGTCGTGGATGCGGAGGGCAATCTATTAGGCGCTTTTGAGAAGCGCTTTTCCATACTGAGACGTGTTTATACTGTATACGACGGTTCTGGCAAGGAGATATACCAGCTCTTTGGCCCTATATTTCATCCATGGACCTTCCATATCCGGGATGAACGGGGCGAATATGGGAAGATTACAAAGAAATGGAGCGGTCTCCTAAAAGAAGGATTCACAGATGCGGACAATTTTGGCGTTTTGTTTCCGGTGGATTGGGACGTCCGGTTGAAGGCTCTCTTTCTGGGCGGTGTCTTTCTCATCGACTTCGTCCATTTCGAAGACAAGGGCAACGGCTGACAATCTGGGTGCCGGACTACAGTCTCCGATCACACAGAGTTGTCATGGATGTCGGAGCGGTAAGGGCCATGTTGGAGCTGCACCGGATTTGAGCCCCTGGCACCTCCTGCAAGCCCTTAGCGTCATTCATGAGGTATCAGATTGCTCCACTGATGCATCCGAATGAGGATACTGACTGGAACGACTACTTTCCGAGGATACCAATCTCTACCGTCTGGAGCAGGCAGATGAGTGCAAGCGTCCGTGAGATCAATTCTGCTTCCTCTGAATATGGCAGGCTTCTCGATGTGGCAACGAAACTGGATCAGGCCAAATATCTGACGCGCGACTATCCCATGGCAAATTCTCAGTGTATACTGGGTGCCTATTTCCAGGAGACACTGGTCGGTTTATTGTTGCTGCTGCGCCAAGATATCGGAGCGGATAGGGGGCTCCCGCCCATTCTGAGAGCGGGGAGGGTGCTGGAAGAAGCGTTCGTCGAAGCCTTTGGCGTCTTGCCCGAATGTCGTCGGCGCGGTTTCGGGCACGAATTGCAGACGGCAGCCATGACGATATGCACCGGGTGGGACTGCTATCAGATTCGGTCGAGAAGTCCCGTGTTATCGACCGAGAATTACCAACTGAAAATCAAGATGGGTTATTCCATCTGTCCCAGTGAAGAGAATGATTCTTACTACTTCACAGAACTTGTGTAGAAACAATAACTCACCGTGGGAATGCGCAGGTGTGTAGACATAACCATAGCCGAGCGCTTCTGAAAACCTTCTGAATGTCCTTCCCGATTCGGCAGGAAGACCGCAAAAACTTTGGGGGCACTTCCAGTGACGCGGTGCCCGCCAACTAATCACAATCTGATTCGATCACCCGGAATTCTGGAGAAGGTGTGGGTTTCAGCATGTCTCTTACTATCAATCAGGAGACGCTATTGCGGCTGGGAGCCGCTCCATTTTCGAGGCGCTCACTGATTCCCGAAAGTTTGCCGAGTTCTCCGGAGTGCCAGCCGAAATCGATGCCAGCCTTGGTGGCAGGTTGTCCTGCTTTGGCGGTGCAATCAGCGGTAAGAATCTGGAGGTAGTCCGTTGTACCAGGTTGGTCCAAGCCTGGCGTGTGGAGAATTGGGACGAAGACGTATATTCTGTCGTCACATTCGTACTCCAAGAGGATGGCTCTGCTGAGACGAAGTTGGTATTCTGCCAGGCCGGGTTCCCGGACGAACATCGAGAACACCTGAATCAGGGGTGGTACGACAAATACTGGACGCCTCTGAAGTCGTATGTGGAAAAATAGCCATTTCCAGACTGACCGGGATGAGATGGCCATCTGTCAGATCGTGCAATTACGGTCTCCTCGTGCGTCATCATCTTTACAGATACTCCACTTGTAAACGGAGAAAATAGAAAGACATGGATTCATCAAGCAGCAGGACAATCGACTTCGTTCAGGGACTCACCGGCAAAGTGGCATTCGTCACCGGTGGCGTCGGCGGAATTGGTCAATCCTGTGTTCGTACGTTGATTGCCCATGGCATGACGGTTGCCTTTTCCCATACGGAGGGAGACAGTGGGGAGGAAGCCGCTCGGAGCCTATGTTCTGAAAGCCCGGACTTCCTTTCGGCACATGTGCTTGACCTCCGTTGTGTTCGTTCGATTCGGACCTGCATGAGTGGCGTCCTGGAAAGATGGGGTAGGATGGACGTCCTTGTGAACTGTGCTGGTGTTGGATCCGCTACGGTCAGCGAGTACGCAACGGAGCCCGCAGAGCAGGACTCCGCCATGCTCGCTATTAACGCCGATGGTACGCTAAAAGCCTGTACGACTTTTCTCGATCTTATGGATGCTGCTGTTACACGGGAGCCCCTGAAGATCATCAACATCAGTTCTGTTGGCGGAGGCATTCAGACGTTTCCGGGTTTTCGACTTTCAGACGGGATGAGCAAGGCCGCCGTTGCGGCCCTGACAAAGCAGTTGGCGGCCGAGTTAATACATTCAAAGGTCGACGTATTTGCGCTCTGTCCCGGGGCCACCGATACACCCATGTTTCAGGCCAGCACACTGGAATCTATGACGGCCGAAGAGCAGGTGGATTTCAAAGCATCGCTGCCCAGGGGACGCCTCATTACTCCCGATGAGATCGCGGATATTGTCGCCTTTCTGGCATCTCCCTATTCTGCGCCCCTGCATGGGGCAGTCATCGATGCCTCCATGGGGCTGGGTGTACGCCCCGGCGTCATTACGGAGCGACGGTAATTGCTGCATCCCGCAACGAGCTATCACGTGGTTCGATTTTACGGGTAACACTCTGGAATCCCGAGTTAGCGCGTTTCTTGTCACAATACGGAAAAATCGGAGGGGAGATTCCGAGAATTGGCATGGCGAGCATGTATGCAAGTTTCGAGGACACACGATGAACCTTGAAAGAATGAGTGACATGCATGGAATATTGCATCAATTCATTCGTGATGCAGCGACAGAGATTGCAGCCGTAAAGCCTGATGAGGTATGGCGCGTCCTATATGATACCGATACCTATTTCCTGAAACGGACCGAAACGGCCCATAAAATAGATGATCGCCTCAATCGTCTTGAGACCAGTTCCCGTTTGCTCGACTACCTGTCGCATTCTGGATTTCCCTGTCCCAAACCGGTGCCGACTCGCGACGGCGGATTTGTGTGGGAGGAGGGCGGCGGCTTTTACCAACTGGCCTCTGAGATTTCTGGAACCGCAGCCTATGGTATGGAAAACCCGACTGGAACATATCAGGTGGGGCGGTGCATGGGTACCTTTCATACGCTTCAGGAAGAGAGCTCGGATTTCACCGTAGAAATCAGCGATTTGACACCAGTGCTGATCTCTGGACTTCAGAGGCGGGCAGAGGAATTGGTGGCTTTTGGCTGGGACAGGCGGGACTTGATGGAGGGTATTGCCGAGGCAAATTACCTAGCACCGCAAATCTGGTCTCAACTCGCCGTTCTCCCTGCCGGCTGGCTTCATACGGACGCATCGGCCGGGAATTTCCACTTTGACGGTCCGTGCCTGTCGGGACTCATCGACTTCGAACTGGTGCCCGGTCCCTATCTGCTCGACCTGGGAATGTGCTTTGTCACGTGGACCTTTCCCTTCGATGTGGAGACGGGTCACATGAGCTGGGATCTGGAATCGGCAAGAGCCCTGCTTCAAGGGTACGCGAGCACCAGATCGCTGAAGGAATCCGAGCTTGATAATCTGAAGGCTTCATTTCTCCTGGCATCCGTGCTCTGGTGGATCAGGCAGGCGCC
>JABIQT010000228.1 GCA_018667995.1 Candidatus Latescibacterota bacterium | reverse complement strand
TATATGATCGTGCCCGGTCAGATCGGCTATCTTTCGATCTTGTGCTGATCCCACAAATGTATTTCACCAATATTGATCAATCCGATTTCCCTGTGTACGGCTCATTTCCCCGAACGCAGATCGTATCTGGTGGGGTAAAGATAGACGACATCGCCGCCATTACAGATCCTGTGCTGGCAAATGCGAATGAGATTGGCATTCTCACGGACAACAGCCTTGTGACAGGGGTGACTGTAGAAAACGAGTCACGCGCCTATCCACACAATTTCCTCTGGTGGCATGAAATCATCAACGATAACGTGAATGGTCAGCAGATCTCCGTGACGTACTGCCCGCTGACGGCTACAGGGCTCGTTTTCAACACGGAGACGCCCCGAGATGAACTTGAGATGGTGCCGTCAGTCGAGGTAACCTGGGGGGTCTGGAAGAGTCTTCATCCCGACACCAAAGTCGTTGCTATCTCCAACTCTCCACGGCCTTTAGCCGTGTATCCGTACGGAAACTACCGTACGGACAATAACGACATCATCTTTCCCGTCAACCAACCAGTAAGCGGAAGGTACGCCACCAAGCAGATGGTACACGGGCTGTTGATTGGAAACACTCCTCGTGCGTATTCATTCAGCGATCTCGCATCGCAGACTGCACTCAATGACCAGTTTGCAGGCAGCAATATTCTCGTTGTACACGACAGGGAAAGCCAGCTGGCTTTATCCTTTGAAAGGGATATGAATGGACAGACATTGACGTTCTCTGTGATAGAGGAAGGCATCCCATTTCGACTCGAAGATGCGGAAACGGGTTCGGTCTGGTCGGTAGAGGGAGAAGCCATTTCCGGACCGCTCGCGGGTCAGCGTCTGGATCGGATCCAAAACGCCTATAACGCATTCTGGTTCGCGTGGACGAGCTTCTGGCCAACATCTTCGGTGTACACACCTTGAACCGCAATTTGTCGTCCCAGGCCCACTGCCTCGTTTATCTCGTGACCGTGGTCATCCTATTTGATCCCAGCACCTCACACGCCGGAGCGTGGACTTTGCCCAAGGGGCGACTTTGGATGAAATCAGCATTGTTCTACCAGTCCACATCCGAGCAGTTCTGCTCGGGCAACTTGGCCTTCTGTAGTCGCCACCAACGGGCGCCATTCGACCCATTCATCGGGGGACGCAGTAAATCACTGGCGGTGTTTACCGAAGCTGCGTACGGTCTCACGGACTGGCTGGATCTGGGCGTGCAAGTTCCCTATTTCAGCCTGGAATTTCGCGATCTCTCGAATCCGTTGCGTCCTCGTACAAGTAATTTCGGAGATATCAGATTTTACGCGCGATATCGACTGTTCACCAACCCGGTTGTTGCCAGCGTACGTTTTGGCGCAAAGAGTCCAACAGGTGGCGTCAACGTGGACTCGGAAGTGGTGCCCATCGGTGAAGGTCAGTGGGATCTGGAATTCTATGGCGATGTGGGACGTTCCTTTACGTCCTTTCCCGGATATGCCAATCTGAGCCTGGGATATCGGGTGCGCACAAGGAACGATCGATTCAATTTCAAGCCGGGTGACGAAGCGTCCCTACTGCTCGAAGGGGGCTGGGCGTTGATTCCGCGACTTATGGCAAAAGGCACTATAGACTACCTTTACAGTGGCCATCCGAAGTCATTAGGGTTTACGTTTACGAGTCAAAGGCGGGAGCTCCTTACTGTGGCACCGGGCTTCTTGTACACACCGATGTCAGATCTGACGATCGAAGCCCTGATACGTCTCCCGCTTCGGGGACAGGGATTCCCTGCAGGCCCACAATTCAGCCTTGGGCTATCCTATTCAATAGACCTTGCTGGGAACGTGGATCGATAGGAACCAGAATCGACTTAACCACGTTTAGAGCTTCGTATATCTCTCGATCGAGAACGATATTGTATGGTGTATCACAGATTTTATTTTATATTGGCGAGTTCAGGGTTATTCATTCTGGAATTCAAGGGAGCGGAATATGACCAATAGGAAACAAGGTTCGTTGATGAAAGGCATGGCTGCAATCCTCATCGTGGGAGGAATCGCCGTCGCCTACTTTAGTGTATCTCAGTCACAGGCAGATCGTGTTGCACCTGAGGCGCCTGTCGCGGCACGATCAGTGGACAACATGGTAGCCCCCGACTTTGCCCTACCGGATCTTGAGAATAAGACCGTCAAGTTATCCGACTTTGAGGGGCAAGTGCGCATTATCGATTTCTGGGCCACCTGGTGCCCGCCGTGCCGTAAGGAGATTCCACATTTTCAGGCATTGCACGAGCAATACGGCGAAGATGGTCTCACCATTATCGGCGTATCGCTTGACCAGAATGGTGCGGAGGCGGTGATCCCATTTGGTGAGAAGATGAAAATGACATACACGTCAGTAATTGGTAATCCAGACGTCGCACAGGCCTATGGCGGCATCCAATACATTCCAACAACGTTTATCGTGGACAAGTCCGGCCATATCTATCGCAAATATGTGGGTTATACCGATATGGCCACGCTGGAAAACGACGTGAAGACCTTGATGGCCCAATAATACCATAAGACAGAACTGGCATAAAAGAAAAGGCGGCCGATTAACTCATCGGCCGCCTTTTCTTTTACGTTCCTACTCCCTGCAGTAGACCTGAGGCTATTCTTCCGTCACCTGACGCGCCTCAACCATCAACTCGATCTCGACCTCGTCGCTAACCGCTACACCCATATCTAGTGTACGATTCCAAAGCATATTGAAATCTTTTCGGTTGATGGTAAGGTGGCCTTCCGCGCCCATCATTTTGCCACGCTGGCCGGGGATCGGTCCAAACACCTCAAACGCTATGGCTACCATCTTCTCAACACCATGCATCTTTAAGTTACCATATGCCCAGTACTTATCACCCTTCTTCTCGACTCTGGTACTCTGGAAGGTGATTTCCGCGTGCGTTTCCACATCGAAGAAATCCGGGCTACGCAGATGCTTGTCACGTCCTTCGTTGTCCGTATCGACGCTGGCGGTTTTGATGGAAACCATGACCGATGAGTTGGCTGGATTGCTCTCATCAAACATGATCTCGCCGGTAAAGTCGGTGAAATTGCCTTTCACCTTTGCCAGCATCATATGACGAACAGAGAATTCAATCTCCGAGTGAGTTTTGTCGATGGCATACTTGTCGGCCGCCTGCACCGAGCCACCTACAAAGAATAGTACCGACAAGCACAACAGTAGCTTAGCGACTTTCATGTGAACTCCCTTATAAGAATATACCTACGATGGTGAACGTATTGCGGAACGGCAGCAATCATATGACTGAATAATAGTAGCTTATCCAACTAATAGCCGGCAATCTTCAAATAAACAGCCGCCGCGGTACAACGCGTTCCAAGTGTTCGGGTCGTATTAGAATGCGGGATACGTAGTAGTGGTTCCAAAAAGAATGAACCCTAAATCTATGAGCACTCCAAGCGCCTATCCGAGTTTAGCGAGGATACCAGTCAGAGTGACGCCCAATTTCTCTACAGAATCCTTCTGCTTGGCGTCCGACAGCATACCCTCTGAATCGAACGCGCTAAAGGCCCTGGGTATTGCAACCTGATCGGGCAGAACCAGTACTTTACAGTTCCCAAGAATTGAACGGACGTGTACAAGTCCGCGCAAGCCCCCAAGACCACCAGGTGATGTACTCATCAAAGCAGCCACTTTATTCTCAAAACAGGCAAGCGGGGATTCGTCTGGTCCTGGCCTTGAAGCCCAGTCAATGGCATTCTTGAGAAGAGGCGTGATAGAGCTGTTATATTCTGGAGCAGCAATCAGCAGTCCTTGATGCGCCATCAACAATTCTTTGAAGGCGATGACGTTTGCGGGCAGCCCCTCTGATGCCTCAAGATCTCCATCGTATAATGGCATCGGTAGATCCCGAAAATCCAGCTCGGTGACGTCGGCGCCGGCGGCTCGTGCTCCCTCGGCTGAAATATGGACGAGCTTCCTGTTTATTGAGTCGGCACGAGCGCTGCCGGCGAAAGCCAGTATTCGGGGTACAGATGACATGATGCGCACTCCTGATCTATGAGTGTTTCGATGATAATGTTACATGTGCCAAACGGCGAGCCGCAACGTACGGATGCTGTTCATGGCACCGCAGTTTTCTTAACATGAACAGAAGCGCAACCAATGTCATTTTCGCGTCCAATGTCAAGCGATTTGTAAATGGTCATAATCACCAATGCGGCGTGACTATCTATGCGTAAAATGGGCCTTTTGCTTATGGCCGGTAGCGCAGCCAAAATTACTTGACTCTGTGCCTGTATCCGCCTATTCTACTAGCGTCTGAAAAATAGCAGAAATTCCCACTAACAAAACAATCTGAGAGAGCAATTCAGTGGCCCGAGCATCCGGAACATTGACCCCCGCCATGGCTCAATACGCAAGGATGAAATCGCAACATCCTGACGCGATACTGTTCTTCAGAATGGGTGACTTTTACGAGACGTTCCATGAGGATGCCATAGTTGCGTCTAAGGTTCTTGGACTAACGCTGACGGCCAGAAATCACGGTGGGCCCGACAAGACCCCGCTGGCCGGTGTGCCCTACCATGCGGTCGAGAAATACATCGCTGAACTGGTTCGCTCAGGGTATAAGGTTGCCATATGCGAACAGATAGAGGACCCAAAGAAGGCCGTTGGAATCGTCAAGCGGGATGTGGTCGAAGTCGTCACGCCCGGTACCACAATGATGACGCAGACGCTGGACGCGACGCGAAACAACTACATCATAAGCCTTATTCCCGGTCATGATCACTACGGCATGGCCATGGTTGATTTGTCCACTGGTGAATTTAACGTGGCGGAGATGGTCGAGAGCGACCTGCTCAATGAACTGAATCGCCTGAATCCGACGGAAGCTATCGTTTCACACGAGTGGTCCGAACACGCCGAATCGCTGCTGACAAGCCGCTTTCCTGATATCACCATAAGCAAACTGGACGAATGGGCTTACTCATTCGATCACGCGCACCAGACACTGCTGGATCACTTCGAAATACACTCCCTGAAAGGCTTCGGCGTTGATGATCTGGTGGCCGGAATAGCAGCGGCTGGCGCCATGCTGGTATATCTCAATGATACGCAGAAAAACCGACTCGCGCACCTGAAGCACCTCACTCGCTACGATGTCAACGAATGGATGCTGATGGATGTAGCCACACAACGAAATCTGGAGCTGACCGCCTCATTGCGAGACGGTGGGTTGGAGGGAACGCTACTCTCCGTGATGGACCGAACCAGTACGCCTATGGGTGCGCGCTTTCTTCGACGTGCCATTACGCGACCGTTGGTTTCGGTGGCCGAAATTCAGACCAGACAGGACACAGTGAATGAATTGGCTCTGCAGCATGAAACCCGTGATAAGATCATTGACTCGATCAAGACAGTCGGTGATGCGGAACGGCTGGCGGCGCGGGTAGGGTCGGAGCGCGCAAACGGGCGTGACCTGGTGGGGCTGAAAGAAATGCTCTCGTTGATACCCGGACTGAGATCAACGCTTTCTGATACTTCCGCAACCCGCCTATCCGAACTACGAGATGAACTAGACGAACTCCTGGACATCACTTCTGAGATCGAGCAAGCAGTTGTCGAATCTCCGCCGCTGTCATTGACAGAAGGGGGTCTGTTCCGGCAGGGGTATAATGACGACCTGGATGTTCTTCGGTCCATAAGCACCGACGGCAAGCAGTGGATCGCCAATCTTCAGCAGCAAGAACGTGAGCGCACAGGCATTTCATCTTTGAAGGTAGACTACAACAGAGTCTTCGGCTACTACATCGAAGTAACGAAGGCGAATCTGCATCGCCTTACCGAGGGATATACACGAAAACAGACCCTGCGAAACGCCGAGCGTTTCATCACTCCTGAGCTCAAAGAGTATGAAGAGAAGATCCTCGGTGCCGAGGAAAAGATCATGGCGTTGGAGTACGAGCTCTTCATGGATCTCAGGCAACGAGTAGCTGGTTTTCTCACCCAGATCCAGGCCAATGCCAGAGTCATAGCTGAAATCGACTTCCTGACGAATCTCGCAACAATCGCCGTTCAGAACGACTACGTCGCGCCAGAGATAGAAGAAGGAACGGCCATAGAGATTCTGGACGGACGACATCCGGTGGTCGAGCAGTTGCTTCACGGCGAGGCCTTCGTCCCGAATGATGTTTCTCTGGATACCCGTGACGAGCAAATTGCCCTGATAACTGGACCAAACATGGCAGGTAAGAGCACGTTCCTGCGCCAGGTGGGCCTGATAGTATTGATGGCGCAGTTAGGCTCCTTCGTGCCAGCGCGATCCGCAAGAATTGGTGTCGTCGACCGAGTATTCACAAGAGTCGGCGCTTCTGACAATCTCGCTCGCGGCGAGAGCACCTTTCTGGTGGAAATGAACGAAACAGCCAATATTCTCAACAACGCAACGCCCAAGAGTCTCATACTCCTCGACGAGATCGGGCGTGGAACCAGTACGTTTGACGGACTCAGTATAGCCTGGGCAGTTACGGAATATCTGCACAACATGTCAGGGCGAGCGGCAAAAACACTTTTTGCAACCCATTATCACGAACTATGTGAGTTGGAGGAGCTTCTCCCGCGGGTGCGTAATTACAATGTGGCAATCAGCGAACGGGGCAACCGCATTGTCTTTCTGCGTAAGGTCATGAGAGGCGGTAGCGACCGGAGTTACGGAATACAGGTGGCTCGTTTGGCAGGTTTGCCGGAAGAGGTCATTCAACGCGCGGAGACGGTACTCGTGAATCTGGAAGCCGAGGGTGTAACACCGGCTGGAACGCCAGGCCACGGCAGTACCAGACCTCCGGAGGATTCCTACCAGCTGAG
>JABIQT010001016.1 GCA_018667995.1 Candidatus Latescibacterota bacterium | reverse complement strand
GCATATAATCTCCCGACATCCCTTTCCCGGGCCCGGCCTGGCCATCAGAGTCCTTGGTGAGGTTACCGCCGACCGCCTGTCCATACTTCGTGAAGCCGATTTGATCTTCCTGGATGAGCTTCGGCAGGCGGGATGCTACGATGATACCTCGCAGGCATTGGCCGTACTTCTTCCCGTGAAGACCGTTGGTGTTATGGGTGATGCCAGAACCTATGAGCATGTGATTGCTCTGCGGGCAGTCACTACCCAGGATTTTATGACAGCTGACTGGGCCCGCCTGCCATATGATTTACTCGCTCGGGTATCGAGCCGTATAATCAATGAGGTTCGAGGCATTAATCGGGTCGTATACGACCTGAGTACTAAGCCTCCCAGCACCATCGAATGGGAGTAATCAGGAATCTTGGCGGAACAGACTCACAGGTCGGCCTGCATCGCGGCGAGATCACGTATAGGATAGACACTTATGACTTTTCATGATTACCTGAAGGAATTGCCGCTCGACGATCTCAAACTCATGGGAGAGACGCTAGACGTCAAATCCAGTATGATATCCCGGGCCCGACTGCTTCGTGAGTTGCCTATCCAGATGCTTCAACCGGGCTTCATTGCTTCTCTGACAGCATCGTTATCGGCGCGGGATCGCGAGCTGCTGGTTGCTGTGATGATAGCCGGTGAGCACGGGTATTCCTGTGACGCAACGACGTCAACCGATGGTCAGCTGGCGGAGCGGCTGTTCTCGCTGCTTTCTAAGGGACTCATCGTTGGACGTTGGGGATATCTCCGTTCGCCCGAATATGTCATTCCTTCGGATATCAGCGAGATTCTGGAACGTCAATTCCGTACTGAAATCCTCGGGCAATTGGAGACGGATACAAAGGTGGATTCGGGTATGGACACGGGCAGTCTCGCGTTCATTCGGGATATCTTTTCGTTCCTCAGCTGGTTAAGGGCCGAGCCCGTACGTCTGAAAGACAAAGATGTGATTTACAAGCGCTCCTTGGATCAACTGTATGAACGACTGGAATCAAAAGACCGCCGATCTTCTTCCTCGATGAGTCCTTACCCTGACAGGCTTGATCTTATGATACAGTACTGTCGCACTCGGCAGCTGATATACGAAGATGACAGCCGTCTGAAGTGCTCCACTGCATTCGAGCAGTGGCTGCATCTTCCGACTGATGAGAAGCTGGACGATTTACTGGCATACTGGTATACGAAACGGCAAAATGGTTCCCAGCGAGCCGCAATCCTATTAAACATTCTCAATCGCAGTGTCGATGTAGGGGCAATAAACCAGAATAGGTTGACGGATCTGGTGATTGCGTGCATGCCTGACGTGACGAATGACGCGGCCGTATTGACGCACAACCGACTTAGCATTGAAGAGGCACTGTGCGAACTCGAATGGTTGGGGGTAGTACGACGGGTCGGTGTTCAGGAGAACGCACCAGCCGCTCTAGCCGTGTCGTACCCGGGCAGGAGTGTCCTCGGTAATCATACTTGGGGCGAGGAAGGGATGTGGGTTGAGGCTTTTCTTGTTCAACCGACGTTCGAAGTCATCGTACCTCACACCGTTCAACTCGTGATTCGAGATGAGTTGGAGCGCTTTGCGGATCTGCTGTCCGCAGACGTTACCTTGACCTACCGAATAACTCGTGATACCGTATACCGAGCTGGCGACGCGGGCATGTCCGGCGAGGCGATCATTGCTTTCCTTGAACGGCATTCCCACAAAGAGATACCTCAAAATGTAGAGTACTCTGTGCGTGAATGGGGCGAAAATTACGGTCAGGTATACTTCATGGACGTGTTCCTTCTTAGAACGACCGAGCCTGAACTGGCACGGCATATTAAGGCACACAGTCAACTTGCTCCCTACGTGCTGGGAGAGGTTGCCCCCGATGCGCTCATTGTGGAGCGCCACCGTTATCGGGAGATGATGGAGGTCCTGCGGAATTTGGGATTCATGCCGAAATCGCAGGTTGTTGGAGCCGATCTAGAACTAAGTTTAGAACGGCATCATTTCACCCGTGAGTACTTTGCCGATGTATGGGCTCGACACAGTGCGCATCGGCCTGCGGCATCGGTCGTGGGTATTGACGAGACGCTTCCCGGCTTCCGCTTGACTCGCCGCCTGCATACAAAAGACGATGACAGTCGTCACCTCGAAGCATCCACCATTATGCAGAATCTCTCCTCGAAGCAGACGCAGGAACTCCTGGAGATGGCGATCAGACAGGAAAAGACGGTTTTGGTCGAATATTTCACAGGCAATAGGAGCAACAGCAAACTTCAGAAGATCCGCCCGGACCATATAGATAGGTCCCGCGGGACGCCCCATGTGGAGGCCTACAGCCACTGGGAAGAGAGAGCCCGGTCCTTCAAGATTGCGAACATAAAAGGCATTCGAGTAACCGACGGTGAGGACACCTGAATCAATTAGTGAAACGCACTATTTTTTGTTTGCCGTGCCCTCCTCACGTATAGTATAATGTATAGTGTGCCACGAGGTAGGCCTGTGGCCTCAATCCTTACACGACTCCACCTGGCATGGAGGCTGTATCTCCATGCACCCACCGCTATAGATTCTGCATGCACTCAGGTCTTGATGGCACCGCCAAAAACCTTGACCCCGTGATACGACTATTTGGTAGGTCGAGACCAAGGTTTTCGTCTGTTCCACCTGTTGGACCTCTCGTCTGCAGAGACCACTGAATGTCATTAAAGACGTAAGGGGACCCCGTCCATGCCGTCGTTTGTACACCTTCACACCCATACTCACTACAGCCTACTAGATGGAGCCAATCGGATCTCAGATCTGGCAGAAACGGCATTTGACTACAACATGCCGGCTCTGGCCATGACCGATCACGGTAACATGTTTGGCGCGGTCGAATTCTACAAGACCATGAAGAGCGCCAATGTAAAACCGATTATTGGCTGCGAGTTGTACGTCGCGCCCGGCAGCAGGTTTGAAAAGAAGCCACCGCGAGCAGGTGACCGTTCAGCGCAAACCACTCATTTGGTAGTCCTCGCGAAGAACGCCACCGGATACCGTAACCTGATGAAGTTGTCGTCGGCCGGGTATTTAGAGGGGTTCTACTACAAACCACGCGTCGACCTGGATCTCCTGGAGAAGCACAGCGAAGGTTTGATCGCGTTGTCAGCGTGTGCAAAGGGCGTGGTGGCCAATCATGTCGTGGGCGGACAGATGGACAAAGCGAGGGAGAAGACCAAGCGCCTGAGGGAAATATTCGATGGCAATCTCTACCTGGAAATGCAGGATCATGGACTTGACTTTGACAAACCCATAAACAATGCCATGATCGATTTCTCCAAAGAATTCGACCTGCCGCTAGTGGCCACCAATGATGCCCACTATCTGAACAGGGAAGATTCCGCCGCGCAGGACGTACTCGTATGTATACAGACGGGCAAAGAACTGGCTGATCCCAAACGATTGAAATTTGCGACAGATCAGCTGTATTTTAAGACGGCCGGCGAGATGTCTCATATGTTTGGTCATGTGTCCGGTGCCATAGAAAACACAGTAAAAATAGCGGAGATGATCGACTTTGAGATGGAGCTCGATAATCTGAAACACCCGCAGGTCCCGGTACCGGATGGCTACAAGAATCTGGCCGAGTATCTCCATAAATTGTCCTATGACGGGTTGAAAGAACGGTACAGCGTCATCACCGAGGAGCTCACCGCCCGGCTGGATTATGAGCTTGGTGTGATCAATCAGATGGGATATCCCGGCTATTTCCTGATCGTTGCCGATTTCGTGCGCTTTGCCCGTGAAGCCAAGATTCCTGTTATGGCCCGTGGATCCGCTGTGGGGTGTCTGGTGGCCTACACGCTGGGCATCACGAATGTCGATCCTATCGGATATGGTTTGCTCTTCGAGCGGTTCTTGAATCCGGAACGGGTCAGCATGCCTGACATCGATATTGATCTTGCGGACCGGGAGCGCGATAAGGTTATCAACTATGTCATAGAGAAGTACGGAAAACAGAGCGTAGCACAGATCATCACATTTGGAACGATGGCAGCGAAGGCGGCCATTCGAGATGTGGGGCGTGTTCTCGGAATGTCATATGGCGAAGTGGATCACGTGGCAAAGCTCGTGCCTACAGAGCTGAAAATGACGATTGATAAGGCCATGGATCAGGTGCCGGAGCTCAAGCAGGTAGCCGATTCCGGCGGTAACGAAGGGCAACTCATCGGATTTGCCAAAACGCTTGAAGGTCTTGCGCGCCATGCTTCGGTTCACGCCGCGGGAGTCGTTATCGCGCCAGGCGACCTCACCGATTACGTACCTCTGTATAAACCCAGTAACAAGGACGATGTGGTCACGCAGTATACCGGCGATTATATGGAGGAAGTCGGCCTGCTTAAAATGGATTTCCTTGGACTGCGCAATCTTTCGGTGATCCAGGACGCGATAGCGATGATTAAGGAAAATACCGGGGATGAAATTGATCTTGAGGAGATCCCCTTAGACGACCAGAAGACTTTTGATCTATTCTGTCGCGGTGATACGGCAGGTATTTTCCAATTCAACAGTTCCTGGCTTTTCGATTATCTCCGGCGGCTGCAGCCAAGTGCTGTCGAAGATCTCATAGCCATGAATGCCCTATGCCGGCCCGGCCCGCTGTACGGTGGAGTGGTTGATGACTACATCGACCGTAAGAATGGTCGCAAGGAAGTGGTCTATCTGCATCCCGTGCTTGAGAAATCACTCAAGGAGACCTATGGACTGATCGTCTATCAGGAACAGGCCATGCAGATTGCCAGAGACATGGCAGGCTATACCTTGGGTAGAGCGGATATTCTGCGAAAGGCTATGGGCAAAAAGAGCGCCGAAGTTATGGCAGCGGAGAAGCGCGACTTTATCGGGGGATCGGTCGCCAACGGCATTGATCAGAAAATTGCCGAGGAGATCTTTGACCTGATTGAGTATTTCGCAGGTTACGCGTTCAACAAGAGCCATTCGGCCGCTTACGGGATTGTGGCATATCAAGAAGGATTCATGAAGGCCCATTATCCCAGGGAATTCATGGCCGCCTTGATGTCCAATGAAATGTCCAATAGTGATGAAATCGTCATGCTCATAAACGAGTGCCGTAAGATGGGGTTGACGGTTCTCCCGCCCGATGTGAATACGAGCCAGACGGGTTTCGTTGTTGAGGGTGATGGGATTCGGTTTGGTCTGTGTGCCATCAAGAACGTGGGCTTGGGTGCGGTACAGTCGATCATAAACGCCAGGAACCAATTCGGGAAGTTTAACGATTTATATGATATGTGTGAGAACATCGAGCTGCGTCTTGCAAACAAGCGTGTGCTCGATAGCTTGATACAATCGGGGGCCTGTGATTCGTTGAACGGGCACCGTGCACAGCTTCTGGAAATTCTGGAAAGTGCGATTGACTCGGCCCAGTCTCTGCAGAACGACAGGGACAAAGGGCAGACATCTCTCTTTGATGTGGGTGATGACGATGAGAACCAAAATCCCATGATCCATCGGCCACCGATGCCTACTGTGCAGAAGTGGCCCACAAGTCAGGCATTGGTCATGGAGAAGGAGATGCTGGGATTCTACGTATCCGGCCATCCTCTGGCTCAATATGCTGACGAACTGAGAGGATTTGCTACGACAGAGATGAAGCGGCTCGATCAGGTGCGGGACATTGAGGAGGATGTCGTCGTCGGAGGAATAATCACCGAGATTAAGCCAATTGTCGATCGTAAGGGCAAATCCATGGCGTTTATCACCCTTGAGGATTTTACGGGCGCTGGGGAGGTCCTCGTGTTTTCCAGCGAGTATGAGTTACATAAGGCAGTCATGAATATGGACTCACTGATTCTGGTCCGCGGTCAAATATCTGTTAAGGATGATGACCGAAAAGTGGTTGCGGCAGAAGTCATGTCACTGGAAGATGCGCGTGATAAGCTGTCACGATCAATCCATGTTCGCATTGTTCCGGAGCAATCCAATGAAGCCACGGTGGATACCTTGAAAGAAACATTAACCGCTCATCCGGGTGATTGCGATGTGGTATTCACCGTCCGGTCAGATGAGCATGGTGAAGTGGCCGTGAAGGCCGGCGAGAAACATCGGGTATCGCCTACACAGAGTCTGCTCACTGCCGTGCGGAAAGTCGTGGGAACGGAGAACGCGCGACTGAGAGCGGCGCCACTGAAGAGCAATGTCAGCGGCTGGACCGGATATGGTAGCAACCGGCCACAGAGGAATGGGCGATGGAACGGAAACGGCAATGGAAACGATAACGGTGGGGAGTAGAGATTATGGATGGCCTTGGTCTAATAGTGATGCTCGTGGTCTACGTTGTGATAATGAAATATGTCCTACCTCGACTGGGAGTGCCCACATGATTCTCGGGAAGCTGTTCTGTCGAGGATCGACGGAAAAATGAGGGTGTAGGTGTGAAAGAAGAGTCACCGAAGAATCCGGGGCGAGATCGAACAAAGAGAAAAGATCTTGTGGTGTGATCTCCATCAACGTATTTCCTGTCTGTTGTGGGTATTTATAGATAAGAACGGCCCAGAGCAGACGCCGTGTAGAATCCTGAATCATGACCCCATAGGGGCATGATTCAGATAAACGGAAATGGAGAACAGTTGATCAATGAGGAGGCATGCTATGTGGCACGTAGAAGAGGAAACAATGATCACCTCGGAGTACCATCTATCGGTTGATCTCAGCACTCGGCTTGATAGGGCAAGCATAACTCTGGAAGCGGACAAAGAAGAGATTGTGGCACAGGCCTTGCGCGAGTTCTTCGAAAAACACGGAATTCGGGCAACAGCAGTAGAAGCCTGATCTCTATACCGAGTGGCACTGAACTGCAAATGTAGCGAATGCCCGATTGGAATAAGCCGTACTCAGGTTATTTCACTCGGGCATTCTGTATTTATACGGTCCTTTTACTGCTAGAATTCTACCCCTTTCAAGACGTACTCCGTCGTGCTCTTTGTCTTCGAAAAGCGGCTCTGATTCGACCATTTTTCTGTTGACATGGGATACTGGAAACGTATCTTTCGAAATCTGTGCACGATCAGTTTGTGCCGAGGTAGCTCAGTCGGTAGAGCAGTGGACTGAAAATCCATGTGTCGACAGTTCGATTCTGTCCCTCGGCATATCACACCACAAAAAAGAATCCGTATTGGGCTTCGTAGATTCACTTGGAAATTCGGGTGATACGTGAGTCGAGCCGTTAGTACGGGTCTTCCATCTTACCGGACAAACCAGAACAGAATCCGTTGTGCCGATATCACACTCCGTTTGAAATAACAGGCTCACCGCAATTCCGCTATTAGGTTAGTGAGACTCGGCTGTGTCGAAACAGCCAAATCCCCCTCATTATCTACCACCCCTGTTACGAAACTTCTCTACATTTGTCTTTCCGTTGCAACGCTTAATCTGTTGCTCATAGCTGGTCAACGTGGGATATCTTGGTTCCTTGGGCACCTCTCTGAGGTCCGGTGGGCATCACCCCCCAATAGGCGGCTTCTTGCCGGAGATATCTCTTGTCTATAGCAACGGAATCCGACACTGCCGTTGAGTGAAGGGCTGACACTCGTTCCGGCTGTTCCACCCCCCAAGCGCATATTGATTGACGTGAATCCACGACTTCTTTAGTTTTGGTAACAGCTTGCATGGAAGAAATCGCCACCTCTGGATGCGTTTCAGTTCTCTCCGGTTAATCGCTTTCTCAATAGGTTTCATTCACTTCTCTTGTCCACCTCGGGGGTTTCTGAATGGTCAGTGTAGATCAGCCG
>JABIQT010001013.1 GCA_018667995.1 Candidatus Latescibacterota bacterium | reverse complement strand
TATAGGGTGCAATCTTCCGATCTTACTGGAAATACATCCCTGGCCGCGCCCGTGGCACCTGCAATGGCCAAGTCCTTTAAGACTCCGTCTGTGGCGGATAAGACCCCACCGGCAATCACCCAGATCAGTGCCCGTTTACGGCCCAGGCCAACACCCCTGACCCCCAAGCCGACCGATGATCTTCTGAGCACCAGTACCATCGCAGAAATCTCATGGAAAACCAGTGAAGCCGCAAACACGCTGGTGCGGTTCGGTCAGTCCCCGGATCTTCTTCTCCATTCGGTGGAGGACGGGAGTTTTGTACGGGACCATCTTATCTCCACACCTCCAAGCCTGACTCGGTTGCTCGAGGGCAACATTCGCGTCATTTACTATGAGATTAGCAGTACTGATGCCAGTGGCAATACTACGGTATTCCCACAGAAAGGGCGCCCACGCCTCAGTTTGGTTGAAGCGGAGTCTCCGGATGTGCCAGCAGAGGTCATTGCACCGCCCAGTATGGGATATATTAGCGACAGAATCGGCATCATTACCTGGTCGACCAATATACCTACTACATCTCAGGTGATCTACCGTCAGGTTACCGGTGTTCCGGGAGCTCCATACCAACTGGCTACTCGTCCCAGGTTGACTCGAAACCACGTAGTGATCATACCGAATCTTGTGCCCGGCACACCATACGAGTATTTCGTGCACCCGTTTCAGACTAACAATGTGGTGCTTACTCGTGTTTCGAACGGCTTTCTGGTCTCACCAAAGCCAAATGCAACCACGGTTCTTCCCGGTGGGTTAGGCCGTTTCACCACGAACCTGCAACCGGATACCCAGGCTCCGGTCATCATAAGCGGTCCTTCGGTGATCGGCCGTAACGGAAACGCGCTCACGATTCAGTGGGAGTCGGACGAGCTTTCAACGAGCGGAGTTTCCTATGGTGTGGGATCGAATCAGGATCAGCAGACTGAAGTGGGCGATCTTGTAAGGAATCATGTGGTGACGATCTCTGGTCTCGATCTCGGGACTACATATAGCTATCGGGTCCAGTCCGTCGACCCATCTGGCAATGGACCCTCGGAAAGTGCGCTATCGATAGCTACCACGGGAGCACAGATAGACATTACCCCTCCCAGATTTCTCGATTCGCCTACTGTCGTCGGGAACACGCGGGTTACGGGCAGCGACCTGTCAAGGGTAGCAATTTCGTGGAAGACTGATGAGCCTGCTGACACGCGTTTTAGGTATGGGACTGATGACTTCGGAAACGTGGCAAACAGAGACGGTTTTCGGAGAGAACACGTGGTGATTGTAGCAGGCCTGGCCCCGGGTACAGGTTACTCCGGGCAAGTCGCTGGGACGGATTTGGCGGGTAACGGGCCATCGCTGAGTACCTCTATAGCATTCACAGCTGCGACGGACATCGATAATACGGCGCCCGTGATCTCTTCTGTCTCAACAGCATTGACGACAAACAAGGAGATCACCGCCACCTGGCGGACCGATGAAGCCTCTTTGAGTTTTCTCCGGATCATTAAATCAGGCACGACTGATACCGTAGCCGTTGGCAGCAATGAGTATCGTATCGCGCACAGTCTCACCATCGGAGATACGGCAGTCGTGCGTCCAGGCATCGGCTATACCATTCTGCTGGGATCCGATGATCTTGCGGGTAATGAGACTTTTGTAAATGTCGGACTGGTAACCACGCCTGCGGGTACAGACAATACCCCGCCATCAGCACCTGTTGGCCTGGTCGGGGCCGCCGGAAACACGGCTGTGACACTGTCTTGGAACGCGTCAACGGAGCCGGATCTTGCAGGATATCACGTGTCAGAACAACTGGGCAGCAGTGGAATCGGTCCTGTCACACAGCTGGCTACGTTGCACCCGGACAACAGCATCTCAGTAGAGAATTTAACAAATAATCTTGTATATACCTATATCGTTCAGGCCGTTGACCGGTCGGGAAATGTCTCCGTGAACAGTACCGTCATCCTGCAACCCTCGGTGTCGAATGTGCCCGGAAGGCCTTTCGCTGCCTCCCCCTTTAACGATCAGATTGTGTCGAAGAAGCCGATTCTGGTGTCCACTGTTGCGGACAGACCCAGTTCCACGCCGGATGCGGTATTGACTTACTCATTCGTGGTCTTCAGTGACTCGCTTCTGACCAGTGTAGTAGCCTCGGTGAGTGGCATTGGAGAGGGGATTCCCTTGAATCCTACACATTGGCAGGTCGTGAATTCTGCCTTTCAGGACGGCGTAGCTCTTGTCGACAATACCCGCTACTGGTGGCAAGTCCGGGCCAGTTCCGGAAATGT
>JABIQT010001012.1 GCA_018667995.1 Candidatus Latescibacterota bacterium | reverse complement strand
TGATGTTTCCCTTGCCCGACAACGTAATAGTCAACGTAAATGGCTGGTTCAGGGATGGTTGAGCAGTATCAATCTGCCCTTTGATCGAAAAGGATCCGACACCCCCGCTGAACTGACTTGGTTTGCCCGCCGCCGGTAGCGCGAGGACATCTATGGTCTGCGGCTGCGTCGTAAGCGTGAAGGGCTGGCTGCGGGAAAACAGCGAATCGAATGAACCTGTCAGGGGATCATCGAAGAAACTGTCCAGAAGACTCCGACGCCTTCTGACAGGAACATGGCAGACGACAGAATAGGAATCAAGCTGATGAGATCCCTCAATGGATGGGAAAAGCGCAATGCGCTTTATCACTACCGTATTGTATCGTTTGCCATCGACAATCTCCTGGTCGTATTCGAGACGTTGTGCGGTAAAGACCTCCTCGGCCAGGAATCCTGTAAACGCCGGCAGTCGATCGTACTGAACATTGGAGAGGCTCACTCGCGTATAGAGCGTGTACGTCACCGTAACCTGCTCTCCGATATATGCCGTATTCTTGTCCGCCCTGGCGCGAATGAAGAGATCATCCGAGATGTCCTCACCGGGATCCGACTGGACTTGACTCTGGCCCCTTGGATTATTACGGGACGAGCTTGAGCTACCACCGCTTCCAGAGCTCGCCACCACATCTATCCTTATAGGCTCAGTCCTGTACGTTTTGTCGGCCATTACGATGATAGCCGGGTCTATGGTGAATCCGCCTGTGTTCTGGGGTCTAAGCCTGTAGATATACTGTATGGTCCGTGAGGAAGTTATCTTGCCGTTAATAATGCTGATGTTTGAAGACGTTGATGAAGATCGTCCCACGACCTGAAAATCAGGCATAGAGGCGAGTCTTGGGTCCGGTACACCATCTAGATCCGTACCGGACACCGTGATCTGCAGTGTGACGTCCTCCGAGAGGCTAATCCTCGTTCTGTCCACACTTGCCATCAGGGACAGTTCCTGGGCGTTGGCCGGGTTTGCTACAGCCAAGAGACTGAAAATCAGCGACTGAATCAAAAAATGGAACTTACTCATTTGCCCTCTTAGATATATCCCTGCTCAGCCAGAAGCTCGGCGTTCAGAATTGCTGTTCCGGCCGCACCGCGAACGGTATTGTGTACCAATACCAACATTTTGTAGTCCAAGACACTGCAGGCTCTGATACGTCCCACAGTCACAGCCATGCCATTCTCAGTATTTCTGTCCACCCTTGGTTGAGGACGATCGGATTCCTCTCGCACGATTATGGGGTGTTTCGGTGCGTAGGGAAGGTTCAGTTCCTGCGGTAGGCCCTTAAACTGCCGGAACGTGTCTAGAAGATCGTTCAAATCAGCAGGGCGCTCCAGCGCTACCGACACACATTCCAGATGACCGTCCTGAACATGTACTCTGTTACATTGGGCACTGATGCCGATGGCGGCCGGTTCAATGGACGTTTCTCTGAACGTCCCCAACAGTTTCAATGGCTCCCGTTCCATCTTCTCTTCTTCTTCACCGATGTACGGCACCACGTTGTCCAGAATGTCCAATGAGGAAACGCCAGGATATCCCGCCCCGGACAGTGCTTGCATCGTCGTGACGGAGACATGCTGGAGACCGAAGCGGTCATTGAGCGGCTTCAGGGCAAGGGTCAGGCCGATCGTAGAGCAGTTGGGGTTGGTGACCAAGCATCCGCGATCGTAACCGCGATTGCTTCGCTGATAGGAAATTAATGCAGTATGCTCGGGATTGACTTCGGGAATCAGTAATGGAACATCTTCGTCCATTCTGTGATTCTTGGAATTACTGATTACAGGATAACCGGCGGCCGCAAAAGACGATTCGACGGGCCCTGCCACATTGGAATCCAAACCAGAGAATACAAAATCACAGTCGAGTTTTGGCTCGCATAGCTGCACCGTAAAGTTTGCTACCTTCTCCGGTATATCACCGTCCATTCGCCATGTTGCTGCCTCTTTATACGGCTTACCCGCTGATCTTTCTGAGGCAGCCACAGCCGTAATTTCGAACCACGGGTGATTATCAAGTAACTGGATGAATCTTTGACCGACAGCTCCCGTAGCTCCCAGTATTCCGACGCGAAACCGCTTTGACATTACGAGTCCTTTTTCAATGATTACAGTCTATATACGCTGGCTGCCCTGATGAGGTCCGCAAAAAGTCCGGCCGCTGTCACATCGGGACCGGCGCCCGGTCCACGAATGACAAGAGGATTGTCAGAATACCGCGCTGTCCGATAGACCACCAGATTGTCTGGGCCCGAGAGACTGCCTGCCGGACTGTCAGCGGGCACGCTTCGCAGCCGCACATCGCAT
>JABIQT010001008.1 GCA_018667995.1 Candidatus Latescibacterota bacterium | reverse complement strand
CGAATAAGGGTCTGTTGAACCGAAACTACCAGGTGAAGTTCGTCTGGGACGAACCGTAGTCCTGGCCAACGTCGGCCACACATTAACTATAGGAGGGAATCAATGAGGCGATTTGCCGTAGTTTCCGTCTTGCTAACCGCTGTAATGCTCGTCGGAGTAGGATGCGCCACCATCGTTGCTGGAACGACACAATCCATGTCGATCACGAGCAATGTTGATGGAGCCGAGATCTATCTCGATGGCGAGAAGATTGGGACGACACCGTTCAACGGACCGGTCAAGAAGAACGGCAAGGAACTGAGGCTGGAGCTCCGAGGCCATCGGACATCCACTGTCGTTCTGTCAAAGACTCTCGAAGGAATCTTCTGGGGAAACATAATTATCGGCGGGACACTTGGTAGCATCACGGATTTCGCCAGTGGCGCGGCCTACGCCTACGCGCCTGCGACCTACCAGGTTGATCTGAAGGCGGATGGTGTGTCGATGGACCAGTTCAACCGACAGGTTTCTGCACGCAAGTTTGCGATGCTCTTCATAGATGAGATCTCTCGCGATCTCGCAGCCGGTAGTGGTGACCATCTCTCTGCTCTCTCACGTCTGATTGCGCCAGAGGACTCAGCAGCCGGTCTGGATGTCGTCAGATCAGCTCTGAGAAATAGCGGAGGCGACCAGGTTCTGTTTGGCAGAGCCATGGTAGCATCGCTGTAGAATTTTGCGTTCACGTTTCCTGCAGGTGGTTGTGCTTGGCTGGCTTACATGGGTGGCCGATGGGCACTCGCAGGAAACAGCAGCCTCGGGGCCGGTATATCTCGTATATGCCGGCCCTTTTTCTACCAGTCCATCCTCTTCATTCGGGCATGTCCTTTTGGTTCAGAGTCCGTCCCCGGACACTCCTGTGCCGATGTGGGACGCTCTCAGCTTCACCGCCGAGACTCATCAAGCAGGACCTCTTCGCTTTCTCACCGTAGGCATCATGGGTGGATTTCTGGGTCACTATCGCAGGCTCAAATTCTATCAGAAGACGAGAGACTATCAGACGCTTGAGGATCGAGATCTGTGGCTTCTCGAACTCACGCTCACGGATGAACAGCACAAGCTGCTTGCTGCCAGCCTCGAAAGGAAGGGCGATCTCCGTTATCCCTACACCTTCTTTCACAGAAACTGTGCCTACTACATCCAAACAGTTCTTGCCGACGTAGTGCAGTCTGTTCCGTATCCTCGCGGGATGGTCAGCCCAATTGAGGTCTATAGGCTGGCTGCCAACTCAGACGCTGCAGGAGGACATTTTTTCAGACCGGCAGAGTCAACTCAAGTTCGCAATCGGCTTCTGGCTCTCGGTGACAGCACCGCTCAGATCGTGCTTCGTTCTGAGTGGCAGACACTGGCCACCAACTACAGTTGGTTGCGAGATCTTAACCACAAGGAACGGCTGATCATTCATGAATATCTGGAGTGGAGAACTCTGCGACTCAACACAGTTCCTGCAGATGAGGTTACCGAGGGGCTGAAGCTTCTGCGTCGGCTCAACGCCGAATCTATGGGCAGTCCCTTGGCGGACAGGCGGCGGAATGTGATTGGCGCAGCAATCAGTCCCCCAAGGTTTCATCAATATGGGAAGGTGACGGCGTCCGGCCAGATTGGGGGCGATCACAGACTGGGACTTCGATACAGACCAGGAGTCCACGATTTGACTGACCCCTGGGAAGGGCATCGACCCATCAACACAATGGAGGCACTTGCTCTGGAGATCTCGGTCTCCGCGTGGGATCGCCCCAGCAGCCTGAGACTTGAGGAGTTCGTGGTGTTCTCGCAGAGATCGCTCTCGCCGGTTGACGCTATCTCTGCCAAGCGATCATGGCTTCTTGATGTTGCAGTAAGAAGGCCCTCAACAGATTCAGAACTGAAAGGCTCTGTGCGCTATGGCACTGGATATGCCAAACAGATCCTCAGGTCTGGCGTTCACATGCACGCCTTGCTCGGCGGTTCGTTGGAATCGTCCATTGCTCGCACAACCGTCGCCATCGACTTGCAAGGTGGTATCAGCGCCATCATCGGTAGAACGTGGAGCGGTGGTCTCGAAACAGAATGGCGAGGCAAGAGTGCGCTCTCGTCAGTTGGACACCGTCGCTTCGTGGCTTGGTTGCATCACGATATGCCTGGTCCTGTCGGGATTGGCGCTCGTGCTGTAACGGACAGGGGGAGCACGTCTGGCTGGGTTTCGATAAGTACCCGTGTCGGAAACTAAGCAGATCCGGCGCATCGGTTATGTTGACAGCGCATAGGGACGAGTTGCTGCAGGCCGGCGAATTGCAGACAATGAAGACAGGTCGTTACGACCATTATTAGCAAATGCTGCGCCAGTTTCATGAAGTGAAATCCTGGATTGGAGTAATTGAGGATGGGACTGAAACTTCCAGACGACTTCCAATCGAGACGGTAGCTTGGAGTGCCCGAGGCTACCCGGACCAGTCTGAAATGCGGACACTCGAGAGCAAGGGTATCCCGAGGTGTTGTGATACAACGCGGATGGGGATGATCAGACAGTCCATGACGGAGTGAAATTCCACCACCAGCGCGCAAATTTTCTCACCTTTCGGTTACATGATCCCGTCCTACTGATGAGCAGGTCACAAATCATGAAAAAAGAAAGAAACAGGCGCTATCGCCGTAGCTTGCCTCAGCTCGTCCTACTCGGATTCGTCTATCCTCTGGCGTTGCTGTGTGCATGTTCTGGCCCGACGAAGTTCAAGTTTGCAGCCGCCGCCGATCTGCCAAATCCACCGAACCAGCCGATACGTCTGTGGGTATCGGGAGTCACCGACCTCAGCGGCTCCTACCAAGAGCAAATGGACTTCCATGATCTTGCTCCAGATCTCTCAGTTCGGATCGCGGAAGAGCTGGCGCCCGAGAAGTTTCTCTTCAATGAGGACGGCTTCAAGCACAGGATCACAAACCCGTTTTCTGTTGTCACCGACTCCAGCCAAGCGGACATGCACCTGATCGTAGGTATCGTAGGCTTCGGCTACGAGAGGCGACGGACCATGGGGCAAAAATTGACAGGCTTTCTTGCCTTCGGAGTGTTGTCGTTGTTAGCGAGCGACAAGCCTCAAGGCTACGTAGCCGCTACGTGCCAACTCAGGCAACCGTCGTCAACTTCCGTGGAGTACGAGTTCGACGTCCTCGCGGTGTCCACGACCTCTGGTCAGAGAGG
>JABIQT010000324.1 GCA_018667995.1 Candidatus Latescibacterota bacterium | reverse complement strand
GGACCATAACAATCCGAACCCTTCAGGACGGAGACAATGTCATCATAGAGATCTCGGATATGGGAGTCGGCATTTCACGCGAGCAATTGGCCCATGTTTTCGTTCCCAATTTCAACCATGGGGGGGAGAGAGTAAAGGCGGGGATGGGTCTCTTTACGGTGTATAATATTGTACAGAAACACGAAGGTAAGATCGATGTGGAAAGTGAACTCGGTAAGGGGACGACCTTTGCTATTACGTTACCCGTGAACGCCCTCCCCACCCCGACTGCCTGACGTTACATCTCCCGATTCTTTCTCCAGAACATACAACAGATTCGCCCCCAAATCCAGACTGCCTGGCTGCTTTGAATAGGCGAGTTCCCTGTCTAGAAGCAACTGCCAAAGGTCCGGATCCTGCGCTGCGACCTCAAGCGCCTCCTCACCCGCCAGAGCTAAGAGTCCCGCCGCCCTTTTCTCGATAATGGTAGCCGGTAGATCGTCACATAAGGCGTCCAACTCGTCGCTTCGCATCATATGCACGTGGTGTTTTGCATGCTGAGGACCAGGATAATTGCTGCCATCCTGGATACCGGTTTCAAGTAGCCACCGGATGGCGTCAATACCGTAGGATTCCTTTTCATTCTTAAGGCCACGCATGTACCTGATCACAGTACTGAGCAAAGACATCACGCCAACAACCAGGCGGCCACCTGGCCTCAGTATTCTGATCAGTCCTTCCAGAGCAGTGCGTTCCCGATCGAGCAGATAGCTCAATGGACCGCCGATGCAAACGACCCGATCAAAGGTTCCTGCATCAAGTTCACTCAGGTCTCCTATATCCAGGTTTTCAAACGACGAAATCCGATCAAAACATCCGGCTCCTATCATATGCTGGCGGTTCAAGTCTAGCTGAACCTGAGACAGATCGGAGACCACGAGGCGCCCCGCAAGCAGGGCGAGTTCTTTCGTGAAGATACCTGCACCGGCCCCCAGTTCCAGCACCGAGTGTTCCGGTCCGATATGGAGGCGCAAGACATCCATATGAACATGAAACAGCAGTTCTCCAAGGCGGTCCTTGGTCAAACGATGCCACTCGCGGTCGCCTAGATTATCATAGAATTGTCGTGGTATTTCGGGATCGTATGTCATTACTTATTTTCTGGATCAACCCGCTGGATTGGTTGGCCGTGCCATTATCTCTGACAGCCAGCCTTCTTCGGGATTAGTGATCGAGAGACTTACCGGTTCTCAAGTCTGATGCTTGGCTCGCACGCGGTCCACGTCCTCCAGGGTGTCTATTTCATGCCACCCGCCCTGGATTAGTTCGCATGAGATCTTGATGCCATCCGCGATCATGTACATAAGCAAATCGGTAACAAACGCCTGCCGAAAATCTCTGGATTTCATGAATGGTTTGCCTGTGAACTCTCTATCTGCTCTCTGGAAATACTCGCGAAAGAGAGGAGCACTGGTGCCGGAGCACTTAAACATACCAATGTACTCTCCGTGCACTTCTTCCATCTGGGCATCGATTCGCTTGCCCACATGCTTCACATGCAGGTTCTCGTCGTGGACCACTTTTTCGGCTTCTTCCGGTGGATGCAACGTGCGATCCACATATTGCGTCTTCCAGTCCTGATCTACGGCCAGCGCAATGTCCGCCTCGGAGTTTACGACCTGCCTGACGACACTTTCATCAAAAATGATATCTGAGTACGAGGAGATGAAAGAACCGTCCATGGCTTCCTGGGCATACATCAGCGAGTGCAGAATGTTGTTGGTCTCGTATTCGTGATTGATATGGTACGTGATGTCAGGGAGGTCGATCTTCTCGTGGAGGTACCCCTTGACTATGTGAATATCATGGACGTCATTGGATCGGTAGGCATCGAGCTGATGCTGTAAGATGCTCTTGCCATTGACCTCCACCAGGCACTTGGGCCGATCCGTCGTCAAATGCTCGAGTCTGCTTCCTTTGCCCGCGGCAATGATGATTGCTTTCAATATTCCGTATCCCTTTTCGTATAGAATTTCGACTTGTAAGTGACCCGTAAGTATGCACCTGCCCAAATTCCCGTGTCAAGTACAAACCAGTGAAACACATGCCGGCTCGGTTACGTCTTAGTGATATCAGTTTTTCGGCAGTTCCGCTTGGAACCACAGGAGAGACCACGCCAATATGCACTATAGATCCATCTACATCGCCATCATGATTCTTTCGATTCTGCTGATTGCACCGGGGGCAAGTGCGCAGTCACTTGTTACGGGTATTGTCAGAGACGCAGTGACCGATGTGCCCCTCTCCGAAATAACGGTACAGGAAGAGAACGGCTTTCAGGCAACAGTTTCTAATTCCGAAGGTCGCTACGAAATCATGGTGACCACCTTCCCATCCACCTTGATTTTTAGTCGGATCGGTTATTCCTCTCACAGACTTCTCTTGAATTCGGACGAAGTTGCCATTCAAAGTGTGATGCTGGTGCCGGCAGTATTTGATCTGGATCCAGTTATCGTAACCGAGCATGAGTCGGCCGAAGATATTATGAGGCGTGTCATCGAGCGGAAGCAAGCTTGGCGGAAGCGCCTCCATGCTGTTCGAGCCGAGGCATACTCGCGGTTTTCGCTTGCGAATGATACCAGCGTCGTTTTCATCCTCGAGGCTTTGGCGGACGCATCCTGGGACGAAAAGAACGGATGGAAGGCTGTTGTAAAGTCGTACAGGAGATCCTCCACTGTCTTCACGGACGACGACACGGACGATCTGAAGACCATGGACGGCATGTCGGAGGGGGCCCTCGTACTCAACCTGTATGATGACGATATTGAGCTTGTGGATCATCACCTGATGGGCGTCACGCATCCTGAAGCTCTGGAAAAGTATAAGTTTCAAATGGCAGGTCAACGGTTGCTTGATGATCGTCTGGTGTACGATATTTCAGTGGAGCCCCGTAGTAAGCTCTTTTCGGGTTTTCAAGGTAGAATTTCCGTGCTGGATCGGGAATACGCCATGATCGAGGCTGATTTGAAGCCGGGAGAGGCCTTCTTCTTTCCACCGCCGGTTCAGGATCTTCAAATGAAGACCACGCAGCAGTTTGCCAAATTTGGCGATGGATATTGGTTGCCAGTCGGAATGAGAATGAGTGGGGACCTGAAAGTTGGCATCGTTGGATTTGCTTTCCCTACAATCAAGGCGATTATGGTCGCAAGGTTTTCATCGTACAGCGTCGTGGGCGTGTCCGCCACGTCCCCGGAGGATTCACTCGTAATACCGGAACCTGTCAAACCGCCAGAAAATCGTTTAGTCCAGGAGGGCTTGAACGACAGTTTGCTCGTGCAGCAGGGAAAGATCATTCCGCTTTCCATCGAAGAGCGGGCTACCTATGACAACCCTGATAGTTCACTCACCTTCATTAAGGCGTTTGAGCCGACAGGATTTATTGCTGGAATGATGAAGCGACGCGGCCTTTTCGATGAGGAGAATCGACGCAACGAAGATGCCGAGGTCCGAGATTTAAGCCTGTCCGGAAATCGAAGGGGAAAAGGGAATTCAGTCG
>JABIQT010001003.1 GCA_018667995.1 Candidatus Latescibacterota bacterium | reverse complement strand
GATGGCAGGTGCTGAGCACTGATTTTAGCGGGGCTACCGTCAGCTTACCCGCGACCTTGACGACCGACGCAACCTTCTCGGGTGGGGGAGTGTTGTCGAATGGATTTTCCATTACCGGTGACATCATCGTCGCGCCCGATGGCCACCTTGAATTGGATGCCAATACCGTGGACGCCACAGGGGATCTTACCGTGACGATTAGCAACACACCGGGAGATGGCCTGATTATGAACCATAATGCCGATGTGTTGATTATAGGAGGCAACGCGGTATTCACTACGGTTTCGCAGCATGGCTCTGCGGCTTCCGATGGTAATTTCACGCACGGAGTATTGAGGGTGCGCGGCAATTTTACGCAGACCAAATCCGGTGCCTCAGCAGGTGCGAACGTATTCGTATCAACCGGTACAAAGGTCGTGTTCGACGGTAGCGGTCCACAGGCTGTCAGTTTCTTCCAGGCAGGTGCTGCAAACTCACGCATCGATGACGTAGACATTGAGAACACTTCAGGGGTATCATTCAATACCTCCGTGTATGTCATGGGCCAACTAACGATGAAAGACGGGGCCTCGCTGTCCCAGGTAAACCCCCTCTCGACGTTTTTTGGAGCGCGGCTGCCGATTATTCCGTCTTCAGCCACCTATGCGGTCGCCAACACCCATACCAGCGGGCAGGTAGTCCTGGATCATTCCCTGTCGATGGTTGAGCCCGAAAATAGTCTTTTCGTCGAGCCGAACAGCACACTCACGCTTAATGGTCACACAATGGATATTGGTGGTGATCTGACGGTCACCATTAGTAATACAGTGGGAGACGGGCTCATCATGACCGATCCGAATGATGAATTTACGGTTAATGGTCATGCCTTCTTTACAACTTCTTCCAATCATGGTAGCGCCTTCTCGGACGGAAACTTCACAGATGGCACGCTCCGGCTCAGAGGGCATTTTACCCAGACGAGGAGTGGCGCCAGCGCCAGCATTAACAGCTTCGTGTCTACTGGTACGCGCGTGGTCTTCGACGGTACAGGGACACAGAATGTTTTTGTGGCGAATCCCGGTGTCTCATCTTCCCGATTTCACGACTTGAGTATTGAGAATACCTCTCCGAGCAGCTTCGTACTTTTAACTCCTATACTGGTAGCCGGGCAGCTGATCTCTCCGCCTGAGGTCAGACCTATTGTCGGTGGCAATGGAATGTCAATGACGGTGAATGGCGGACTGGACGTGGACGACCTCATCCTGGTCGATGTGGCGATCACTGTGAACGGCGGAGTTATAGATCGATTTAACCATGTGACATTTCAGAATTACAGTCCAACGGATGTACAATTTGTGATCAACCATACAGATATGAGCGCTACCTTTGTGGGGTTGGAATTCCTCACAGAACCCGAGTTTGCAGAAGGTCCAGCGGGTTACTACCTACTCGCCAATGATACAGACGGGGGCTCTCCTGCCACGTTGACTTTGCTGAATTCCAGTCCGGTCGACGGTAGTGGATTTACGGATATGTCCGGTGGGTTTATCGTGGATTGGTCTTCCGCCCTATATGCGGTAGACGATTTTGTGTCGACCCTGGAAGACACATCTGTAACCATAAGCGTGCTATCGAACGACATGAACCCCCTTAGCGGCACGCTGAGCGTGACGGGCTCCACCAACGGTGCGAATGGATCTATTGTGCTCGAACCGGGCCTGACTCAGATAACGTATCATCCAGACCCGGATTTCCATGGTACAGATACGTTCACATATACGGTCACCGACGGCACTACCTCAGATTCCGGGGTGGTGACGATTACTGTTGTGTCGGATCAGGATCCAATTCTTGTGGCCACTCCAATACCGGTTGCATTCGGTCCTGCAGCGTTGGGCAGTAGTGTGATCAGGAGTCTGTTCGTGAAGAACGCAGGTACGGATGCATTGCACGTTACCGACATCAATCACACGGAGCTCGCAGTGTCTGATACCATGTTTTTCGTGGCTCCCGGCGACAGTTTGGAAGTCGAGGTCACGTTCACTCCTGGATCTATAGGTCCCTTGGGTGGCGATATTGAGATACTCAGCAACGATCCCGCGACACCAACATTCCTTGTAGCGGTAACGGGGGCCGGAACTCCTGTGGGGGATGTCACCGGAGACGAGCTCGTCAACATCCTGGATATCATATCTCTGGTGAATGTCCTGATCGGTGAACAAGACCCACCTGAACCTGGCAGTAGTGCCTATTTGCGGCTTGACGTCAACGGTGATGGCGATCTGAATGTGCTTGATGTGGTGACCCTGATTAACATCATACTGGACGTACCACTGATGAAGGAAGTAGGAACACCCCTGGGGCCGGTATCGCTTGAGATAGTACCCGGACCATCGCCACAGGATCATCTGGTTCAGTTGCCGCTGCACTTTGTCAATGACGGTCCCATCGCTGGCCTACAGTTTTCGTTGAGGTATGATCAATCCCTTGTTCAGTTTGGTTCTCCTGAACCCTCCGAACGCTTACAGGATATGCAATGGGCTTACCAGGACCTTGATGGCCTATTGCAGTTCATCGTATATAGCCCGGAGGGAAGCAGCTTAGACATGGGAACAGGTCCGCTATTCTACCTTCCAGTGACTCCACAGCCTGATGGGGCAGATGCTGAAGTCTCCATCGAGAATGTGGTTGTTTCGGATCAATCCGGACATTCTGTCTCTGTGCTGCAAACAGGAGTGCATCGCCTGGCCTCACTACCGGCCACCTTTGAGCTCAAACCCAATCGTCCCAATCCGTTCAATCCGACAACCTCTATCTCCTATGACGTACCACAGCAAACCCGGATTCGAATTACCGTTTACAATCTGCTGGGACAGATGGTTACCCGGCTCGTTGACGAAATTCAGGCACCAGGACGATACACGGCGGTTTGGAATGGTCACAACAGCGCAGGACATCAGGTGGCAAGTGGGGTCTACATTTACCGCATGTCATCTGGAACTGGCTACACACAGAATCGACGCATGATGCTGTTGAAATAGGTTCACATGATGGAGGAAAGGTTAGCCGCGTCAAAGATCCCAAGGCAGGCGGCTTTCAGGACATTCGCCGGCTGCACTCAGTCCTTCATACGTCATAGCGAGCATTCTCAATATCGACATTTATAAGCCTTAGATGACCCAATCCCCTGACCCAATATCCCTTTCTTTTGACCGCGGCACCATTCTGATATCGGGCCAGAAGGCTGCGGTGTCGGCACTGGATCTACCAGGATCCGTTTTCGACGCCAGAGTGGGCCTGCATCGGTCTCCTGCCCGGTACTATCGCCATATAGTTACAAAGCTCCGAGATTTGACGGTACCTTACGAGGACGGTGCCCGCGCCTATGAGACGCTCAATCTCAAGTTGCAGATTGGCCGGGATCCCTTTCCATTCCAACAGGAGGCGCTCGAAGCCTGGTGGAGCGCGGGGGGACAGGGCGTCGTTGTGCTTCCGACCGGTTCGGGGAAGACATTTGTAGCTCAGTTGACTATGATGAAGGCGCAGCGCAGCACACTCGTTGTCGTTCCTACCATTGATCTTATGCAGCAGTGGCACGGCGTTTTGTCCAGTCAGTTTGATATGGAGGTGGGACTGATTGGCGGCGGCTACCATGAGCCCATGGATGTTACGGTGGCGACCTACGATTCGGCATACCTTCATATGGAACGGCTTGGAAACCGCTTTGGGCTCATCATATTTGACGAGTGTCATCACCTGCCGGGTCCGTCCTATATTG
>JABIQT010000555.1 GCA_018667995.1 Candidatus Latescibacterota bacterium | reverse complement strand
GCAATGGAAATTCGCCTCTGGAGCCGCTCAGAATCTCCTCGTGCCCCGCCCGGGCCACCAGATACAGGACGAAGGTATGGAACAGAAGGGGCATCCGGAGGCACGCGTCGAGGGTGGTGGCCGATCGGTGATCCTGGAAAAGGGATGGCAGAGGGCTCCCTTCTCGCTCGCGGCAGATGATAGTGAGATCCATATCGGATTCTATCCCTCCGAAGTAGCGTCCTTACCCGTCCAGTCAGGAACCAGCTTTCGCCACCACGTTCGCCTGGGTACCCGGGGTTACAACGATCCACCTGCAAGCTGGACCTTGGATGCTGAGCTCGCCTGTGCAACCGGGGCATTTGGACCACTCGTGGCAAAAACGGACAAGACGCAACGGCTCTTTCCGGGCTATGAACAGGCCATCCAGGCTGGTCTCGACGGAGCGCGTTACAGCCGTCTGGATAAGGTTCGAGGAGAGAATCCAGGTCCCGTGACTCCTCTTCAGGATGAGTCTAAACAGGACGAGGAATACTTCGGACTTCAGCACTACGGAGATTGGCCCATGGCCCTGGGATCGTACGGTGGGGATCGGCGCATGTATGCAGACAATGAATATGATACCCCCTATGCATTCATGCTTCAGTTTATTCGTAGCGGCCAGACGACCTATGCCGACGTCGCCTACCATTCCGCCGTGCATATGGCGGATGTCGACTGCAAATGCACCGATGGCGACATGCATTACCATGGATATCGTGACGAAGCAGACGACCACGGACTCCATCGCACCAGAGGCGGCGACCTCGGCCACTATTGGACGGATGGCCTCATGTTGAATCATCTGCTATTCGATGACATTTGGAGTTGGGAGTCCGGAATATCCATCTCGCGACATCTGACGACTATCTTTTCGGGTGAGGGAGACGACACCATTCGACAACATTTTCTCGGATGTGAACGTTCTGTTGGGTGGCCCCTCACTGCATTATGTGGTGTGGCCGAAGTCTTCGACGATCCCCACATACTGGCAAAGATGGGCCAGATGACGGGCTTCCTGGCACGATTCAGCGCCGATCCGGACAGTGAACTTGATAATGTCACAGAGATTGAAGGTCAATCGATCCAATGGTGGCGCATAGGACAGGAAGATGGTAGCAAGCCCTTCATGCTGGGCGTCGTACTGGAAGGACTGGAACGCTACTACCGTCTTACGCGCGATCCTTCGGCCGCGGGGGCCGCTGTCAATATCTGCCGATTTCTGGTGGACGTCATGTGGGTCGAACACATTGAGGCTTTTGTATACGAGTGGAATGCATTTAACCGGGCCCACCGCGAGGATGTATTCCCTCACTATATCAATATGATGGTGGCGCCAGGATTGGCCTTCGCCCATGAATTGACAGGGGAAGAGCGTTTCCGTCAGATCGCAACTCGTGCTTTCCACGCGGCATTGTGGACACTCTTTGCACCCGGCGGCGGTAAGGAGATCGGCATGGTGGGGCGCACTTCCGGACTGATGGTCGGCCGGCTTCATGCCTGGCGGATGGAAGACGAGCAGAATAGAAACCTACGCCAGGGACCTTCCTCCGGAAACTTATATGCCTTCCATGGCCAGGCTTCAGATCTCAATAACAGCCCCGAACTCTCCCTCTCTCAGGGAGAACCCATCTACCGGGAGGGTGCGCTGCACTCATGTGGAAACAGTTTCTCTGTGTATGATTTCCATGATCCGGTCAGCACGGAAGCAGGCGAGATAGCATTCACATTTGTGCCGGATTGGGATTGCCCTCCCCACCCCGGTCCCGTGTCTCAACGTGCCTACGTACACCTTAGTGACATCCCATTCACCAAATCCTGCGTCAGTATTATCTCCTTCTATACGGGGCTGCACATACGATTCTACGATTCCGAACGCAACTATATCGAAGTCCTGGAGGCTGACATCCAGACGTGGACAAGGCACACTCCCGTGCGGGTCCACGTGACCTGGAACGCATCAGGTGAGGCGGCCCTTCACATAGATGGTAAAGAACGAGACCGACGCGAGCTAGATCGTCGTCTTTCGGGCGTATTCAGACGCCTTCACGTCGGGCACCGTCCGGGGAACTGGCGATCGGATGGATGGATCAACGATTTAACGCTGCGCCTTGGTCAATGAATACACGGGCAGTCCCG
>JABIQT010001001.1 GCA_018667995.1 Candidatus Latescibacterota bacterium | reverse complement strand
GCCAGCCAGAGAGGTATACCAGGCCATGTATGACACCATCTCGGACGCGGGATATGGTGACCACTTTCCGCACCACGGTGGCCATGGATTCGGACTATACGCCCATGAACCCCCCTTTTTCATACCTGCCGCAACCGATATACTGGAAGAAGGCATGACCTGCACACTGGAGCCAGGAGTCTACGTTGAGGGTATAGGTGGCGTTCGATCAGAAGACAACTATCTGATCACTTCTACCGGGTTTGAGAATCTGACCCCATATCCGCGGGGTCTATAGCGATGGAGTGGTGGACGTGTGGCACGTGTCGACGGCAAGGTATTCCGCGCGGGTAAGTGCAAGCAGCGCTGATTAACATCGCGTCATTCTGCGATCAAAGATGTAATGAGCTCCCTGAGAGTCTGTTCATTGGTGTTTGTAGGAGGCATAGTAGGCCATACATTTTCTTGAGGATCTACATCCGCTGGTCTTTCTCGAGAAATGGATCGGGATTGCGGACATAGGTATCGAGTTTCTCTGCCGCCCAATTATAGCTGAGATCCTTCAGGGCCAGTGGCAGCGCCGTGCTGAGCAAGATGGCTACAACCAGCTCCGCCGCGAGTCTCTAATTGGGTTTTATTGAGGCACTGCGGGGAGTTCCTGTACGTGCTAACCTATTACATCGTTTAATGCTTGAAGAAACGTGTCATTTTCGGAAGGGGTGCCAATCGTAACACGCAGGCATTGATCCAGCAGAGGATAGTGACTCACATCTCGTATGAGAACGCCCTGTGTAATCAGACCTTGAAACGTGGCTTCTACGGACTGCTCAATTCTGAACAGGACAAAGTTGGCGGAGGATGTATACGGTGTAACCCCCGGCAACTCCGCAAGGCGGGCGGTAACGCGGTCACGCTCACTGCGGATCAGGGAGACCCTTTCATCCACCAGCGCGCCTTCGTCGAGCAGTCTCCTTGTGGCGATCAATGAGAACATGTTCACGTTGTAGGGCAGCTTTACCTTCTCTATTTCTTTGGCTACATCCGGATGGGCTACCAGATAGCCGATACGAAGTCCCGCTGCGCCGAGGGCCTTAGAGAACGTCCGGGTGATGATCATGTTCGAATGGTCCGCCAAGAGCCCCAGAGACGTTTGGCCACCAAATTCAAAGTACGCCTCGTCGACAATCACTAAGCCACTGGCGGCTTCGGCGATTGCCGCGACATCGGTGAGGCTTATGAGCGATCCTGTCGGATTATTCGGGGAGCACAGAACCGTAAGCTTTACATCGGGGGATCGGGCAGCAGAAATCAACGACTCGGTATCGAACGAAAGATCCTCTCGCATTGGGACCTGGCGCAGATCACCTTCAAGGACCGTATTCATAAGGGCGTAGAGGCTGAAGGTAGGTACTGCAATCACGACTCCGCGACCGGGGCCGACGGTCGACATAAAGGTCGCCTGGATCAGCTCATTGGATCCGTTGCCGATCAGCACAGATTCCGGCATTACACCGTGGTGTCTGGCCAACTTTTCCTTTACATCCGTCGGCACAAAATCGGGGTACCGCCCCCAATTCCGGGACAGCGTCTCATCGAGGATCTCGCGTTTCAAGGCCTCCGGAACATCGAAGGGGCATTCGTTCTGGTTGAGTTTTACCGGGCAGTCTGGTTGGACAAGCGAGTAGCCGTGTGTTTCAAGCAGCGCAGCTTTGAAAGATATATTTGGATCCTGACTACCCATGGTTAGTAGATCACCTTGTTCAATGGGTATTCCACCAGGCCCTGTGCACCCGCCCGCTTCAGAGCTGGAATAATATCACGCACGGTGAACTCCTCGATCATAACTTCGATGGCAACCCACGCTCCGTCTGCCAGTGGTGAGATCGTGGGTTGCTTCAAGGCGGGTAGCAATCCGACTACCGCATCAAGGTCGTCGGTTTTGACGTTCATCTTCAAACCAACCATTCCTTCCGCCAGTATGGCGCCTCGAAGAAGCATGGCGATATTCTCAATTTTGCGACGCTTCCAGGGATCTTCCCAGCTTTCTGCGTTAGCAATGAGCTTATTGGACGACTCCATAATCGTGTCCACGATCCGCAGCTTGTTAGCCCGGAGTGACCCGCCCGTCTCTGTGCCGTCTACAATGGCATCGACCAGTTCAGGGGCCTTAGCCTCGGTGGCTCCCCAGGAGAACTCCACATTTGCCTTAACACCGTGATTCTTCAAGTACTGCTCGGTCATGTTCACGACTTCGGTCGCGATGCGTTTGCCTTCCAGATCCTGAGCAGTTCTGATATCAGAGTCCTCCGGCACCGCGAGCACCCAGCGGAAGGGCTGCCGGGACTGTTTGGCGTAGACGAGATCCACCACCTCTACGACTTCGGCACCTGACTCGACAATCCAGTCCTTACCTGTCAACCCGCAGTCGAACACGCCGTCCTGTACATAGCGAGCAATCTCCTGGGCGCGAATCAACATCGCCTCCAGTTCCTGATCATCTATCCATGGAAAATATGACCGGCTGCTAATCCTGCATTGATATCCTGCTTTGCGCATAAGCTCGAGGGTCGAATCTTGGAGACTGCCCTTGGGTAAGGCGAGTTTCAGTTTCATGGTAGGATGGTACTCCCGGATTGTTCTATAGCGAAGTGACGAGATATTGTAAGACCTTTTCAGCACACTTGCTTTCAGTCGGTAGCCAACTGAAAAAAGACGCCCAATTATAACGAAATACAACCCCTATGTCCATGGGTTATTTGGCCGTGAGACAGGTGTGTCGAGATACCTGGTGGGCTGGAAAGAGAGGGCGCAATAGATTCATATTTCTGGGGAAATCCCTGATTGATTAGTGATCAATTTTCCAGTACATTGAGAACAGAAGATGTCTCGTTGTCTGCTCCGATTTCCCTTGCAGAACGCGGTCAGTCTACCCGATTGTGGCGGGGCAAACATGGGGCTTTTTTGTAGCGGAATGCAAAGGGAAACCGCTTGACAAGAACAGACGGCCCGGTTAGGATGGTTCATTCGATTCAGGCACGCAAGGCCATCCCCACCACTGGCGAATTAAGGCAACGTTGTTGTTTCATATTCGCTAATACCTGATATCGAAGGACGAAGGATAAGCCGGAATCTCCGGGATTTTGGTTGGTCCGCAGGCGCTCACTCCGGAGCGCATCTGTACCGGTTCTCATTGAATAACCTGACGCGGTGCAGGCAGAAAGGAATACCCAGTGAAGATCACATATACAGACCTCAATGAAATGGTACGCGAGTTAAAGGAAAAAGGTGTCCACGAGATCAGAGTGAATGATAGCATTCGCGACGTACAGGCTATGATTCCCGATGACTATCCGCTGCCTATTAAAACGTTTTCCGTATACGTTACCGCCCATATGGGAAACGACTGGGAAGATGATCTCATTGCGGAATACGTGGAGCGAGTCGGATGTGCCGACGAGAACGCGAGCGAAGATGTTGTCAACAATCTCTACGTCAGAACGCAGGATAAGATGACTGTATTGAGGGAACTGCTGGCCCCTGAGTTTCTGGCGGTTGGTTCCGGACGATTTCAGGAATAGGTCGATGTGACAGCTCGTGACGGGCTGAATAAACGGGTGATTATCATCACGACTGTTGATACCAGATGTACCCGCAATTACCAGTAATGTATAGAGGCTCCATCCGCAAAGGGTGGAGCCGTTTTTTTGGCCATAACCGGAGGTGAAAGATGTCCACGGATTCTGTCGGTTTCGGAGTAATCGGATTGGGAATGGGAGCTGGACGCGCAAAATTGGTGCATGCCACGGAGGGCGCCCGTCTTGTGGCTGTGGCCGATATCGATGCAGAACGGGGTCAAAAGGCGGCTTCGGAGTATGGCATCAACTGGTATGATGACTACAAGAAGATGCTGGAGCGCGATGACATCGACGTGGTTATGGTGATGACCCCGAGCGGCACCCATGCAGACTTCGCAGAGGTGGTCGCGCAGTCAGGAAAGCACGTCATATCTACCAAACCCATCGACGTTAATCTGGAAAGCGCAGACCGCATGATCAAGGCGTGCAGCGACGCAGGCGTTGTACTGGCAGTCGACTTCGAGTCGCGCTACATGGACGACAATGTTCGAGCCGCTGAGGCCATTCACGCAGGTCGTCTGGGAAAACTAGTGCTGGGTGAGGTGCGCCTCAAATGGTACCGTGGAGACGAATACTACGAGGGCTGGCACGGGACCTGGAAATACGATGGTGGCGGGTCGCTGATCAATCAGACGGTGCATCAGATCGATCAGCTGGTCTGGTATATGGGGCAGCCCAAGACTGTCTGGGGCCAGATCGGCGTGTTCACACACGATATTGAGACCGAGGACCTCGGCATGGCCATGATCAAGTTTGAGAGTGGCGCCGTTGGTACTATTCTCGGTACCACCACATTTCCGAGCAGCCTCCCTCCTCGTGTTGAGGTACATGGAGATAAGGGCGCGACGGTCGTCGCCGGTCACAAGGTAGAAGTATGGGATATTCCTGATGAATCGGCCGAGGATTCCTATGAAAACCTTGGACCTAAGAACGTAGTCGAGGATATGGTTCAGGTGCTCAAGAACGGCGGGACGCCGCGGGTTGATGGCCATGAGGCGAAGCGCTCGCTTGCGCTCATCCTCGGTATCTATGAGTCGGCGAAAAATGGTGGAGCACCGGTTGAGCTTGGCTGAGATGTTTCGCTACAGGGGGACATTCATTCTTGCTCGAGATGGTTAGGATTTTTCGATCAAGCGGAGATCATTTAGTGTCGCAGCGGGTTGTGGTTCATGCGCGATTAAGAATCGCAATCGAGGGACGCCATTCCCAGGTTCTGCTGGAATAGACGGTCTGTCTCTCTTTGCTGGACGTTCCCTCTTGGCTGGATCCAGGTGGTCCACACAATGTTGAGCACGAGTGCTTGGTACCGCCCAAGCTGCCCACTCGTGGGGCGAATCGGTGGTTTTTCCGTCGCTTGACAAACGCGAAGTGCATCCATATTATGCGTTTCTTTACAGACCCGGCGCATTCCGACCATTGGAAT
>JABIQT010000998.1 GCA_018667995.1 Candidatus Latescibacterota bacterium | reverse complement strand
CGAGAAACCGCGTGATTCCTTCCTCACGAATGGATTCCAGTGTCTTGAGCATCCCGTTCTTGCGCGTCAGATCATCGTAGCGGTCTTCGTTGTCACATGCATGTGCATAGAGAAGGTCGACGCCGTCTAGCTGGAGCAGCGAGAGACTTGTTTCGAGGCTCTGCCGGGAAATATCAGGAGTAGCTATCAGCGATTTTGTGGCCAGTATGACCTCATCCCTGTGTCCTTTCAGTGCAATCCCCAGGAATTTCTCGCTGTTGCCGTAATACCGTGCCGTGTCGATGAAATTGACACCATTTTCCAATGCGCGATGTACGGTTTCCGTAGCGTGCTCGGGCTGCTCATCAAGCCGAGCGCCTCCAAACCCAATCGTACTTACTTGGAGATTGGTACGTCCCAGTCTCCTGGTATTCATGTGCTCCTCCGCTCCGCTTAGTGTCTGTGAATACCGCCGTCCCACCTTCGGAAAATCGGTAATCTTGCCGTTTGAAAGGGGTATTTCTTCGCCAGGTCCTCGTCAATGTCGATCCCCAGGCCTGGACCAGGATTAGGATTGGCCAGTCCTTCGCTGAATGTACACGCACCGGGCATTACCTCATAGGCTGCGTCGGGATACGTTACCCATTCCTGCACACCCATGTTGTGGATGGCCAGATTGAAGTGTACGGATGCAGCCTGCGCAATCGGTCCAATATCCTGGGCGCCATGAAATGCCGTTCGTACGTCGTACATTTCAGCGACACTGAAGATTTTTCGTGCCTCGGTTAAGCCTCCCATACGCATGGGAGGGGTTCGTAGAAAATCGATGAGACGTTCCGTAATCAGAGGGATAATATGCTCGCGATTATACAAGATTTCCCCTAATGCAATGCGGGTAGTTGAGGCGGATCGTATCTGGCGAAGACCTTCCCACTCCTCGGGCATGACGGGGTCCTCCAGGAAATACAACCGGAAGGGCTCCAGAGCGCGAGCGAGCCAGGCCGCGTCGGTCGGTCCGAGCTGTTCGTGTACGTCATGACACAATTCCACCTCATCACCAAGAGCCATCCTCAGATGCTCGAACATTTTCGGCGTATCACTCAGATAACCACCAGGCTCGAAAATAGGTATTGCCGGAAAACCCTCTATTGGATTCGGATCATGGCCCAGAATGCCCGGGCCTCCATAGCCCCCGTGCTGTACTCGGATGACCCTGAAGCCAGCTTCCTGGCACCGCTGGACGTCTTCTACGATTTCGTCGTAGGAGCCGCCGCCGGAATGGGTGTAGCACAGGACCCCCCGCCTTGCCCGGCCCCCAAGCAGCTCGTATACGGGTACATTCAGAGCCTTGGCCTTCAAGTCCCAAAGTGCAATGTCAAGTGCCCCCAGAGCTGTTCGAAAAACGGGTCCACCTCTCCAGTAGGTGTTGCGATACAGAATCTGCCACAGATCTTCAATGTTGAAAGGGTTCTGGCCGATCAGCCATTGGCTGGAGTGCTCGATCATAGCTGCCACGGCCGGTTCGGAGCTATTCATTGATCCCTCGCCGACACCGTAAACACCCTCATCGGTCAATATCTTCACAAGTACGTAATTGCGGCCGGGACAGGTTACTATGGTTCGTACCTCGGTGATTTTCACGGCATCTCCTTGATGGCGTAGGCGCCAGAGTCGGTATTTGGATACGATCTACCCCATGTTCACGGGCAATGGTCCTGAAACGAGAATGCACGGGTTCCTACGTTATGCGATTGATCTGGCCCAGAAGATCGGGCAGTTCCGATATACAATGGATGATATGATCAGGTTCTTCGTAGGGTGCAAAGACCCGTGAGTGCGCTTTAGTGGGGGTAAACAGTATGCTGGTCATGCCCGCTCGATTGGCTCCGTTGATATCTTTTGAGAGGGAGTCTCCGATGAACGCTGCTTGCCAGGGCTTAGCGCCAGCTGCATTCAGCGCATGGCGAAAAATTCGAATATCCGGTTTGCGGAAGCCAATGGTGTCAGATGCCACAAAGGTTTTAATAAGCGGCAGCAGCTGCAGGTGCTTGGCCAGGGTGTATTGACTGTCGGCATGTAGATCCGCTGCCCCGTTAGTGATGATCCCGAGGTGGTACCTTGAGCCCAGCTTGGCGAGTACCTCCAGTACATGGTCCATAGGCTTCATGTGCGTGAGTCGCCGAGTAGAAAGGAACAGATTCAACTCATCTGCCAAGGTCAGATCGCCTACCCCCAATTGCTTCAAGGTGAGTCTGAATCTGGCATCGCGGACCTCTGCCATAGTGATAAGACCGCTGTCCAACTGTTCAAAGAGATCCTGATGTACCGTTTCCCAGACTCGCCTGGTGTCCAGTTCAGTCAGGCCGGGCCGAGGCAGGAGAAACTTGTCAAAAGTTTCCTGTTCTGCCAGTTGCCATGCATCAGACGCACGGCATAGTGTATCATCCAGATCGAAGAAGACCGCGTGTATACTCTTTGAGGATGATTTCATGGAATCGGGTGGACTTTTCGGTACCGTAAACTATCTCTCAAACAGGGGATTGACAGGTTCCTGCATCGGGAAGTCCACTGGTTGGCCGTCTATCACTGATTGATATCCGGCACAGAGGACATCCACACCCCTGGCGGCAGTGTAGATATCGCTTTCAGGTAAGCTGCCCTTTTCCAGACTCGCGATCAACTGGTCCATGGCAGAAACGGGTTGGTGGTTACCCACAAAGGTATCGAGAGATAGGGACGCTCCATTATACATCAGGACTCCGGCTTGAGCGTCGAGAAAGATATTCCCTGTCTCAAACTCAATCGTCAACGCATTTCGGTGGCTTCTTGGTTCGGTAGTGGTTTGCTTTCCGACAGTAAGCATCGCCCAATACGATCCATAATCCAATAGGATCTGTCCGAAATTCTCGACATTAGATGCACTGTAGGGCTCCCAGAATGTCTGCGATCGAGCCTGTATCCCCAGCGGAAGTCCCAGCATTCTTAGAGCAAAATCTATGGCATAGCAGCCCATGTTAGTCATTTCGCCCCCTCCGGATACGGATGGAGGATCGAATCGCTCAGGCCACCGTTTCGCGATGGGGAAATCCTGATCGAACAGCATGCCAAAGCTATGATGATAGTTGATGATTCGACCGAACTCGCCTGCCCGTACCCTCTTCAGTAGACAGTCGTAGGCTGAAATGCCTTTGATCATGGGTGCATCGAACACCGCTGGCGTCTCGTGCTTCTCAATTGCACGCACGATGCGCTTTGCGTCTTCGGGGCTGTGACAGAGCGGTTTGTTGACGAAGATAGCTTTCCCTGCCGCTGCCGCCTTCTCGATAAGGTCAGCCTTGTCGCAGGGATTAGAAGTGACTATCAGGATCTGGATGTCCGGATGGTGGATGACTTCATCGTACCCGCTGGCCAACGGTACACCCATGGCCTCTGCCAATTCATGGCCTCTGCGGGACTGGCCCTCGAAGCCGGTTATCAGGTCGGTCTTTGGGTGGTTATTCGCTTGTGCCGCTGCACCTGCACCGTGTGTGCAGCAATTACCGAGTATGCCGATTCCGTACAAAACCCCTCCTAGTCTGAGGAATAATCATCAGAGTTGTCCCGACGCCAGTTGGGCAGGTAACCGTCCGACTTACCGAATCCATACGAAGGACCTATCTGGTTCTCCGTCTTCCACGGCCATCCTTGCCCACCTATGATTCGATATTGATCACCTTTTCCACACAGCCAATAGAATATGTGAGCATTATATCGGGCGGTGCCATGGCCACCATAGTAGGCGTCTTGAAAGTCGAAGTCGGGCTCTACAATCCAGTCTCGAACGGGGGCCTCGGTGCGCCAGTAATTGTATTTGAGCATGTGACGAATACCGTCTGCCGTGGAAGCCCCCCTGCGATGGAGAATGCTCTGCAGATGGATGCCGAAAGATCCCGCCGGACCCTCTGCCGGAACGCCACTCTCTGACGGATCACCATGGGTTGGACGAATATGTGAACCCGGTACCATCTCTGTGGGACCCAGCTCCACGGGGGTATCCTGAGGAAAATAGAAGACCTCGACGAAGTTGACTTCGGGGCCAAAGATATGGTCGGCATCATGATGCCATCCCTGGGCCTCCGTGGGGCACTCAACGCGGTGGCTGCTCACCAGCACGGGTAGTCCGACCTGCTTCCCCAGAAGAGATCGAAGGACACCACATAGCTCAGGATTCAAAAGCACGTTCTCAATATACCAGTCCTCGAGCATAATGGTGCTGGGCTCATGAGAGTTTCGTATTCGCTCAAGGTCCTGCTCATTCAGTCCCTTTGGAATATAGGAAGGATTCGCCGGGATCCTGCCTTCCAGGTAGTCACAGGTACGTTGGTTGATTTCCTGAGGTACCACGCCCTTTAACATCAGGTACCCATCTCTGCAGAATTCAAGCACCTGCGTATCCGTCATGGTCGGTTCGCAGTCGAACAAGCGATTTGTAGCGTCGTATTTCACGGTGCATTCCTCCGATTGTCATTTGGTCCGCCGATAGCGCCACTCACTTCACTGTTACGAAAAACCGTGACGCCTGTGCGTTCGATGTGAAACGCCCCGCCGCAACAAGGGTCAGGGCATCGAACGTGGGCGTCCGTTTCTATCCAGTCATTGGATGGATTCATGCGTTGTTTGGCCGGCAATATCGGTAACACGGCCGCCAGGGGATATATGGGTATCGTTCCCCCGTCAGGAAGGGACAGATTCTCGCCAGAAAGCTCAAAAAACGAGCCTTCGGGGTGGTTGCAGATCAGAGGAAGGGATGTATCCAGATGCACGGTAGTGATCCTGAGATCATACAGTCCAAACTCATCGTCCCGTAGTTCGTACACGTCAAACTCACCGCGGGTCATACCTTTCATCATATACATAGGGTGCCTAGTCCTTGTTGAGATCGTATTTCATGATGCCCGCGTGTTTGCCTTCTTTGATCCGCTCGATACCGTAGACCTCGCCGAGGAGACCATTGGTCTGCGAGACTTGCCTCCTTATGGCGCTCAGGTCATCACTGTCTAACTCGAATGTAAACAGCTTGCTGGTATTGACGAGATATCGGGCATTTCTGGACCCGACGATGGCAGCGGCAACCCGAGGTTTCTGCATGACATATCGGGTCGCGACATCGGCAATGTCTACTTTGTGTTTGTCGGCAACTTCTCTCAATATATCGAGCGTTTCCTGAAAGGTTGACCATCCGCCCGTATCGTCAATGATCAGCGCGTACTTTGTCAGAGACCGGTTCTCGTGGGGCGTTCGCGGTTCGGGGGTGCGCCGGTAGCTGTCGGTCACGAAGCCACCTGCGAGCGTGCCATAGCATAGTAATACTATATCATGCTCATGACAGAAATCCGTCATTTCACCTTCGGGGCGTTGGTCAAGCACGGAGTACTGGACCTGATTGGATACAATGGTGACTCCCGCGTCTGTGATATCCTTCAGATGCATGACATCAAAGTTCGTGACGCCAATATGCCTGATCTTGCCGGCTCCTTGAAGTGCCTTTAAGTGCAGAGCCGCCTCTACATAGCGAGGAGTATCATAGTCCCACCAGTGAAACTGAACCAGGTCGAGACGGTCGAGTCCGAGGCGTGTCAGGGATCGATCAATTACCTTCTCTACGTCCTGTCTCGATAGCCGACTGAGGGCACTTAGGTCGGGGACATATTTCGTGTGGATCTGGACCGAGGGCAGTTCGTCCGTTCCGAATGCGTGCTTATGTCTCCTGAGGAACGCTCCGATAAGTTCCTCCACGCCCGTATATATGTCGGCGCAGTCGAAGGTCGTTATCCCAGCTTTGACGTACTGCAGCATGTCTTCGAGTGCATCTTGCAGGTGGACTTGTCCGTGGCCACCTGCAAGCTGCCACCCGCCCTTTATGACCCTCGATATATCATAGTCAGAAGTCAGGTAGAATCGGGGAATAGGGGAGCTCACTGTCCAACCGCCTGCAAACGCTGCACGCGCATCATCCTTGGAAGCTTGCCGCAATTGTGTGAGCTGGAGTGGAGAAGCCAGGGGTGTCCCAGTATGATATCGCCCGGCGATCCTGACAGGTCCACGACTCGAAGTGGGATTCCTGAACACTCCGTATCCTGGTTCATGAATCGTTCAATTCGCTCAAGTGGCTCACCCTCGGTGTTCAACTCTGTCATCCAGGGATTTACAGACCGCAGTGCTTTGCGCACTCGCTTCATTTTACCTAGTGCTTGCTTGTTCTGCGTTCTGACATATTGCTTTACGAGATGATGAGATCCGGATATGACGCCGGTTCCGCCCGACCTCTCAGGCACGTCGGACACGTAAATCAATGCGAGCAGGCCAAACAGTTTATCTCCTGACTCAGTGAAACCATAATCTGTATGCCATTCATATGGAACATCCCAGACCCTCCCTGTCTCAGGAAAGGTTACGAGAAACTGCCCCCAGTGGGGAGGCGGCTCCCATTTTCCTTTTCCCATCAGTTCATCAATGGTCGCCAATAGCTCCGGACTATTGATAGGATCGAAAACTGGATGATTTTTATGAGGCTGAAGTCCCGAGGGATAGATATGGGCCCAGGTCGATCGATCCTCGCGATCAATGCCGTGGATGGTCTGGAGAAAGGTCCACATAGCGTCCTCCATGGCACGCGCTTCATCCGCAGCGAAAGCCTGGATTCGTATAAAACCCTTGGTTTCGAACTCCTCGCGTTGCTGATCTGTCAACAAAAGAACTTCGTCCTTTAGACGTGGCATTTTTCCGGGTTACGGGGTATTTTGATATACAGTCTAACACCGGGATGTTTGTCAATACATTTGCCATAAAAAGCGGGATGGAGAATGCCACATACGCTATACAAGAAGAGCAGAATATGTCTCGATCGGCTCATTATTCAAGGGCCGATCATGAAGTATCTGGAGCGACTACGGCAGCACCATGATGACTCATACGATCATTCACTCAGGGTGGCTCTGATGTCCATCGATCTGGGTTACGAGAATAGGCTTACCGAAAGCGAGGTCCGAACTGTAGGCTATGCGGGGTTACTCCACGATCTTGGGAAGACCGCAGTGGATAGTGATGTACTGTCCAAACCGGCAGCTCTGAACGCCAAGGAGCGGATGGAGGTGCAGGAACATCCGAGAATGGGATATCTTCAGCTGGAAGAAGGGCTGTTTAGGAAAATAAAGATGGTGGTGGCTGGTCATCATGAGTTTCAAACACAGCCCTTTCCCCGCAGTTCCTCGGAACGTCGTACATTGTCTCGTGTCGATGTCGCCGATAGACGTGAGCCGGATGCGTCTATAGCACGGCTCACAGAAATCGTTGCTATCTCAGACATGCTGGACGCACTTGCGAGCCGACGGTCTTACAAGGCTGGGTTCTCGCGAGAAGAGACAGAATCCATCCTCCGCCGTCAGTTTACAGGAGATCCGGTACTGATCGATCAAGTGTTGAATCGTTTCTGAATCATAACTGACCTACCAGAGATCGTTGAGAGAGGCTCGCCAATATGCAACCCCTGCTGATTGGCGCTCATCGCGGCGCCATGTGCCATGCCCCGGAAAACACGCTGGCTGCCTTTGAAAAGGCAATCGAATTTTCTACCTATCGTATTGAGTTGGACGTTCGTGGCACCCGAGATGGCCATATCGTGGTCATGCACGACGAGACGGTGGACCGAACCACGGACGGGACTGGCCGTGTACGTGACCTAACGCTGGAAGAGCTAAGGCGCCTTAGCGTTGGTGGAAGTGAGCAGGTTCCGACGCTTAGCGAGACGCTGGCATGCGTCAGAGGTCGTAGCAAGTTGCTCGTTGAACTCAAAGACTCAGATATCACCGAAGAAGTCGTGCAGCAGATCGATGGGGCGGGGATGACGGATCAATGTACCCTATCCTCTTTCACCGAAGAGTGCCTGAATCATGCCTGGAAACTTCGTCCAGAACTCTCACGTGCGAGTTTCTTCGTAAAGCCTGGCGTGTTCTCAGCCACTGAGGTGATCGAGCGCCTTGGAGTAGATATGGTGATCGTATGGCCGCAAGCTGCGACGCCTGAGAACATCTCGGAGGCGAAGCGACATGGACTTCATGTGAGATGTGGATTCAGGGATGATTTGACCTATGATCAGGCCTTCGCCGTCGTAAGGGATCTCGCAGGAATGGGGGTAGATGAGTATTCCTGCGGACGGCCCGACTGGTTGGGTGAGATGATAGAGGCGATCCAGGCCGAGACCGATTCCTGAAGTGGTACCTTTCCTCTATTCCCAATATGATTTACGCCAGATTTTGTCGGGGCTCTCATGCCACCCTTTGGAGGCATAGTATGCTTCTTCCCTCGGGGCCAGTCTGCCATTGAGACGCAATCCCCCATGAGAGATATTGATCCCGAATGTGAGT
>JABIQT010000773.1 GCA_018667995.1 Candidatus Latescibacterota bacterium | reverse complement strand
GGGAGAGGAAACACCGGACTACATCAGTAGCCTTGAATGCCACGAGCGTATCCTTGAAACCGTGCCGGACGCTAAGCTAATCCTTACATTGAGGAACCCCGTAGACAGAGCGTACTCGCACTGGAATCATTTTAATATGATGGGCAGGAAGACAAAGGAATGGGGTTGGGTCGACGCCCCATTTGAAGAATGTGCCGAACAGGATTTGACCGGTTTGCTTACGCGGGGAAGGTACGTCGAGCAGATAGAGCATCTTTTGACATATTTCAAACCAGAACAGCTGCATATTCTCATCGCGGAGCATGCGCGCCGTTCTCCCACCGAAGAGTATCGGAGAGTATTTGCCTTTCTGGGTGTCGACGAGGTCGCTGATCTGCCATTCTTACGGACGGTACATGCCCGGCCATATCCCGAGTCCATGAACAAGGAAACTCGGCAAGAGCTCTTAGGATACTTCGAATCGTACAATGAACGTCTCTTTGATTTCCTGGGATATCGGGTGGGCTCCTGGGCCAGATGAGATTTATACGAATACACGCATGGAATCCCGAATGAGAAAAATAGCCTTCGTCGCGACCAATGACTATCCCGCATTTGGCGGATCTGAGTATCTCTGGTTTCAGGCATTGATACGCATGCATGATACGGGATATGAGGTCGGTGCCAGTGTCAACCATATGGTTGCTTCCTGCGATCAGATTCAGCAAATCCGGGACTTGAATCGCCCCGTTTTTATAAGAAGCATTTCGCCTATCCTCGAGCGGTTACACATAGAGCGGATCCGTCCAAGAATGCGAGAGGACAGCAGCGGTGCGTGGTTAGATCGATTTGAGCCCGATTTCGTGGTCATCTCGCAGGGCGCCAGCTATGATGGATGGTGGTGTGCACGGCAGTGCCGTAATAAGGGCATACCGTACATCCTGATCGTGCAGGCCGTGGTTGATACCTATTGGCCACTGGACCAACAGCTGGACGAGCTGGTCGGCATGTACGGTGAAGCCAAGGGGGTTTTCTTCCTGTCGCCTAAGAATAAGAAGACCGTGGAGAAACAGCTGGGAATGGAGATTCTCCGATCCGTATGGATGCAGAACCCCTACAATGTTTCCAATGAGGCGGCACCAGAGTGGCCGAATGAGTCGACCGCCAAACTGGCCTGCGTAGCAAGACTGGAGCCTCCTTCGAAAGGTCAGGATGTGCTGTTTGAAGTCCTTAACCAGAACAAGTGGCGTTCCAGGCCTTTGGCGGTTCGCCTTTTCGGTATGGGCCGCCAATCGGAAGCGCTGAGGCGCCTCGCTCGCCTATGGCGACTGGACAACGTGGAGTTTCGCGGATTTGTTGACAATATAGAGACGGTCTGGGCAGACCATCATGCTCTGGTGCTTCCATCCCGGAGTGAAGGACTGCCCCTGGCCGTTGTCGAAGCAATGTTCTGTTCCAGATTCTGTGTCGTGACGGACATCGCCGGCAATGCGGACATGATTGAGGATAATGTCAACGGATTTATCGCTGGTGCACCCCACCCTGAGCTCCTGGACGATGCCATGGAGCGCGCCTGGAATCGGAGAGATGAGTGGCAGCAGATCGGTCGTCTCGCAGGTGAGACGGTTAGAAATACCATATCCATCGATCCCGTGGGTAACTTCGTGGAGGCTCTTAGTGCGCTGCTGTGACCTTGATAGAACAATGGACAACAGGACGGTGAGGAACGTTTTCCTTGGGCAGGAACCATTATAATGATCGATAACAGAAACGGCCGGGTAGGATTGGTCGGCCATTACCAGCATCAGAACTACGGAGATGATCTGCTGGCCGTCCTGTTTCATCGAGCTCTGAGCCGCCTGGACGTGAAGGAGACCATTGTATTTGATTGCGACGAAGCCATCCAGCAGGCGATAAAGATGCCGGATGTCTACACCTGGAAATCCCATTACAAAAGCTGTGACTGCGTCGTGTTTGGTGGCGGGGGGATTCTGGGAGAGTTGGTGCCGGGAAGATTTAGC
>JABIQT010000390.1 GCA_018667995.1 Candidatus Latescibacterota bacterium | reverse complement strand
GATGGTTGCGGCGCTGGAATCAGGGCCCTGTACGGCTGTCACCAGGAGCGTGCCGTCCTTCGCAACCCAGTCGTTAGCCGTGCGGGCGGCCTTGATGATGTTTATCGGAGGACTGCCCAACTGCAGGGCGACTTCTGGCGAAACAGGATGGCTGTATACGCTCTCAGGCCCACCCTCCTGCAGAATTCGCCCGTGGTTCAACACGGCAATGCGGTCTCCCATGGACATAGCCTCCACCTGGTCATGGGTCACGAAAATCATAGGCGTCCCCAATTCCCGACGAAGAGTGACCAGCTCCACCCGGAGAGATTCCCTTAGTTTTGCGTCCAGGTTCGTTAAGGGTTCGTCCATCAGGAAAAGCGCCGGACGTCTGACAATGGCACGACCGATTGCTACGCGTTGCATTTCGCCGCCCGAGAGCTTTGTGGCCCCGCGTTCAAGTAGATGGGATATCTTGAGGATGTCAGCCGCCCACGCAACGCGTTCCTCAATCTCCTTTACGGTGTGGTTTCGCCCGGGAGCCCGCAATGGGAATGTGATATTCTCTCTCACAGACCAGTCGGGATATAGAGAGAAGTTTTGGAATACCAGGGCGATGTCGCGTTCAGCGGGCATCGCGTGGGTGATGTCTTTTTTACCAATTTGGATGGTACCGGCGTCCGGTGCCTCCAATCCACATATTGCACGCAGCAGTGTGGTTTTACCGGCTCCGGTAGGACCCAGGATTACAAGCAGTTCGTCAGGATTGACCTCCAGATCCACATCTGTAAGCGCCTCTACGTCTCCGAAACACTTCGTCAGGCTGTCCACTCTAAGGGCAGGATTCACGTCTCCGAAACCTCCAGTGGGGGCCGAGCATAGTCACCGGCCCAGATACGTAGATGCTGCGTATCATATCCCAGCTTGAGCGTATCACCTGGCCTATGGGAAATATCAGACTCGGTCCGCATGACGAGCCTTCCCACAGGAGAGTCGAAGTACACATTACAGTGTGATCCCAGACGCTCGACAAGTACGGTTTCTGCCTGAAGAGTACCTTCAGCATCTGGTATCAAGTACTCGGAACGGAGTCCAAGCGTTACCGGCCCATCGGCGATATCCGAGAGGGCCTTTGTATCGGCGTCGATGGTGATGTCGCCGGACCGGAGGTACCTGTCTGTTCCATCAACCACCAATTCTCCGGTAAACAGATTCATCCCCGGACTACCGACAAATTGTGCCGTGAGCGGATCCGCCGGGTGCTCGTACACCTTCGTGGGCGTATCAAACTGATCGATCCTCCCTCCGCGCATAACCACGATTCGATCCGCCAGAGCCATGGCCTCTTCCTGGTCGTGGGTCACATAGACTGTCGTAATGCCCGATTCGATCTGCTGCTCGCGTATAAACTCTCGCATGGCGAGGCGCCTGTCCGCATCCAGAGTGCCCAGAGGTTCATCCATCAGAAACATCTTCGGGCGTCGGACCATGGCACGAGCAAGAGCGACACGTTGCTGGTCCCCGCCACTGAGCTGGCCAGGATGATGATGCAAGTGTTCCGTAATGCCGACATGCCTTGATACCTCAGAGACCAAACGGTCTACTTCCTGAGAGACAAGACCCATATTCTCCAGCGGAAAGGCGATGTTTTTCGATACAGACATGTGCGGATATAGCGCGTAAAACTGGAAGACAAAACCCACATCACGTTCCGAGGGGGTCAGCCGTGTTTGGTCCTGATTGCCGAGAAGGATGGTACCTCCGGTTGGCATCTCCAGGCCGGCCAGCATGCGCAGGGTAGTCGTCTTTCCGCATCCGGATGGACCGAGAAGCACGATGAATTCTCCCTCTTCGATTTCCAGGGATACGTCCTTCACGGCCTTCGTGCCGTCGGGATAGGTCTTCTCCAAAGCATCCAGCACGAGGAATGACATTCAGGGAGCCGCCTTGTCCGAGGAGGTCTTGTGCGAAGTCACGATATGAAGTGCAGTGAATATGAGGGTCGCGAAGAATCCAGTGCGCAAGCCCTCAGTCCACCAGGGCTGCAGGATGGAGACGATGCCGATAGCCATGCCGCTCAGCGCCAGTCGGTCGAGTATCTTCATGGGATGTGACATTTATTGAGCCTATATTTCGCGATCCAGCGCTTGAGTCGGTCGACGGTTCCATTCACAGATAACAATACTTGTTTCGCTGCAATATGTGCGGTATTGGGCATCACAGTTGTGCCGGATCACGACTGAGGTACAGTTATTACTGCTTTATGGTGCCGAACGTCACACCACGCAGGAGATGCTTTCTGACAAGTATCGTAAAAACCACAATCGGAATGGCGAAAAGAATGACGCCCGCGGCAATCTGCGGCCAGGGCACGCCCTGGATATTGCCTTGCAGTCCTGCGAAATACACGGGCACGGTCACGGCTCTCGTATTATTGAGTGTTAGCGCGAAGGCATATTCGTTCCAGGCCGAGATCAAGCAGAACACAGCCGTGACGGCCATACCCGTTCGTGCGCGCGGCACAATGATGGTCCAGAATACATGCAAATGGCTGTAACCGTCCACGAGAGCGGCTTCTTCGTAGGCCTTCGGGATCTCGTCAATGAAGCCCTTCATCAACCAGACCGCCAGCGACAGATTGAACGATGTATACAACAGTATCAGGCCCAGATGCGTGTTCTGAAGATCAAATTGCCGATACATCATAAGGATGGGAACTACGACTGCCAGAGGAGGAAGGAATCTCGTGGAAAGAATGAAGAATAGCCAGTCGTGGGCGCCAGCGACGCGGAACCGGCTGAATCCGTACGCGCAGGCCGTTCCCAGTGCTACGGCAGCGACAGTGCTCATTAGGCCGATCAGGATGCTGTTTGATAGGTAGGAGATAAATGAATGTGATGCGCCCGTGTGTGTCTCTTGTAATCTTCCGTAAGCTTCTTTAGTCACAGTGAACCGGAACCCACCACTGTCCTCCAAACGCTCGGTTAACGAGGGTAGCATTCCTGGTGTCGTGCTGATGGCTTCGGGTTGTGATTTAAGAGACGTGAATGCGAGCCAGATAAGAGGTAACAGGGCTATTGTGAGGTAGCCAGCTAAGATGCTCCAACGAAGAATCTTCATGGGGACGCTCTTCCCTGGCGGCGCTGCACGGTATCTATATATCGGATGAAAACGCTGGCCAAGGCGATCACAATCACCAGAATGACAAGGGCATAAGCACTGCCCAGACCGATATTGTAGTCGCGAAGCATCACCTGATAGAGGAGCGCACTCAGGGTCTGGGTGGCCGTGTCGTTGGGGCCTGTAATCGCCATGATGAGGTCGAACTGCTTTAAGGCATCCGTGGTGCGAAATAGAACCGATAGAAAGAGTAGGGGAGCACAGAGTGGTAAGGTGATTCGCCAAAATACCGTGAAGCGCGAAGCGCGGTCGATAGCTGCGGCCTCGTAGAGGTGCCTGGGAATCGCCTGAAGTCCTGCCAGGGCAATGAGCATCATGAAGGGCGACCACATCCAGATATCTACCAGCAGGACGGAGAAGAGTTTCAGGTCCGGATCCGTGAGCCACTGTGGTTGGCCGAATCCGGAAAGATTGAGCACGAAATTCAGGATTCCGTAGTGCCCATTCAGGATAAGGTTCCAGTACAGACCCATGACAGCCGGTGACAGCATCATAGGCACCAGAAGAAAGGTAAGGACGGCGCTCTTGCCCTTAAATGGCTCTCTAAGTGTCAACGCCAGTATAAAGCCAATGAGTAATTCCGCCGTTACGGCAAGAAATACGAAGGTCGCGGTGGTACGGATTGCCGTGCCAAAACGTGGTTCCTCGAAGACCTCAGCGAAATTATCCCCGCCGATAAACTGCCAGTCTCCGCCACTTAATTCCGCATCAGAGAAAGCTAATATGACATTGTACAAGAGTGGGAAGATATTCAGAGCGATCAAGAACACCAGTGCGGGCATGATGAAGACATGCTTGAGGCGCTGGGTGTGTAATTCGGCCTTGGTCATTGGATATGCCCGGTAAGCACGGAATGATGGTCAATTCCCTAAGCCAGCGTCCCTCAGGATCTTTTCATGTTTCTCAGCTATGGTGTCCAGAGCTTCTTTGGAGGATGCCACCCCGTCCAGCGCTTCACCGAGGTGCTGCTGAGCGACTGCGAGAAGTTCATTGTAGACGGGCACATTCCAGAAATCCTGCAGGTGGTCCAGTGATTCTGCGAATGGGGCGTTGTAGGGTGTGGCCTCCTTGAAAGCGTCACTATCAAGAATCTCCACATCCGCCGTGAATCCTGCCTTCTTGGTGATCCATTGCTGCTGTTTATCCGTCTCGAGAAACCAGGCGATAAACCGCTTTGCGAGTTTCTGCTGCTCCTCGGAAACTTTGGCGGATATGCTGAACCCCTGGCCTCCGAGACTGATAGCTCGCACATCCCCACGAGCGGGCATTTTGAAGAACCCTGTTTTCTCGCCCATCTGATCGACAATGCCAGGGAAGAAAGCGTAATAATCCATCATCATGGCAGCAGACCCGTTCGTAAAGGTTTCCAACACTTTGGCGTAGTCCAGATTACTCGCACCAGGCGGTGCAAATGACATTAGGGATTTGTAGAATTCGAGGGCATCCACAGCCCCTTTACTATTGACGTGGCCTGCAACTTCGAAGGTCTCCGGGGAGCCCCAGCTGCCACCATACCCCCACATAACCTGCTGAAAACCCATGACCAGTGAATCATATCCGCGTCCCGTGAGCAGTGCGCACCCGAACCGATTATCACCTGGCCGTGTGAAAAATTCCGCCACATCACGAAATTCCGACCACGTATCAGGGGGGGCCAGATCGCGGCCATACTTTTTCATGAAGGCCGACTGTTCTGCTGGATTCTCGAACCAATCTTTGCGGTAGGCGAACCCTATGGCATCCGTTTCACACGGGGCGGCATAGAAACGTCCGCTGCCCGGTGGGTATTCGCAAAGATATCGAGCAGCTCTGGGATGGACGCGGTCCATGTCGATAGCAGTGGGCAACCAGTCCGTCAACTCCACGTAGAGCCCTTTGGTGGCGCCGCGCCCTATCCATTGACTGTCTCCGATCACAATGTCAAAGTCGGTACGGTTGTTACCGAAGTTCAGGAATACTTGATCCTGGTAGGAACCCCACGGTATCTGATTCACGTTTACCGCAATCCCTGTCTCCGCCTCAAATGCATTTCCTAGCTCCTGAAGTCCATCGGCAGGTTCCCACTGCGCCCACCAGACGGTTACTGTGGGTTTGGTTGGCGTTTCAGAACCGCCACACGAGAGAAAAATGAAAGTGAGTAGCAACGAGGCATACACGGGGACGCGACGCGCCCTGGAGTGGCAAGGTATCATATGGATTCCTACCTGTTTCTTGGGGTCGAAATGGCACAGTTCTGAATGTAGAATGATGAAGCGCTATAATATCCGAGAAAGCGTGATTGTCAAGCAGATTGTTAGGCGTAGGTTTGACTCAAAATCTCTGGCATTGGTGCGTACCTTCATATACAATGAAGCAATATCCATAGTCGAATATCGTGACGAGACTGGCCTATCAAACTGGCAGGCGCATAAACATGAAGATTACAGCGGTTGAGCTCTTCGAGATTGAGATTCCGCCCATCGCCCCTGTGGCGAAATACATGCCTAAAATATACGACATCACCCTTTGCCGAATCGAAACCGATGAGGGCATTGACGGCTGGGGCGAGTATCAGGGACCCAGAGGAAAATATGAATCTGCAACAGATGCCTATGTAGGGCAGGATCCTCTGAAATGTGACCCCTTCAATCAACCCGATTTCGTGACATGTGCACTGCTTGATATCTGGGGGAAGGCATTTGGCGTTCCTGTGAATCGGTTTTTCGGGCAGAAGATACGTGAGAAGGTTCCCGTATCGTATTGGTCATGCCCCATGGATCCGCAAGAGACAGCCCTGGAGGCCGTGGTTGGCGCGGAATTGGGGTTTACGAATCACAAGCTGAAAGGGCGGTCCTGGAACATCGTGGAGACCATTCGATTGGTGCGGGATGCCGCGGGGCCCGACTACACGGTCGGTGTCGATCCCAATAGGGAGTTCCGGCTGCCGCATGTGGCGGCCCGTCTGGCAGAGGAGCTGGAACAGTTTGGGACTGTAGCGAACCTTGAAGACCCGATGCTCAAGAACAACTATGCCTGGTATCGATTGCTGCGAGAGAAAACGACGATTCCCATCGCGCTCCATATGGGTGATCCAGCCGGGGTGCTGAAAGCCGCCAAGGCCGAATGTGTGGACTATGTCAATCTCGGAGGTCCAGCATTGCAGGTACGTAAGGCAGCTGCGGTGGCCGAAGCGGCAGAGATGCCATGCTGGGTCCAGATGGGCGGCCTATGTCTGGGGATTCTTGCCACCTACTCTGTGCACGTGCAGTCAACCATACCCAACGCCACACTCCCCTGTGACGAACTACCATTCATGCGCATTGCCGACGTTTTGGACCAGGGGCTGGAGGTGTCGGACGGGCACTTTACTGTTCCGGTCGGCCCCGGTCTTGGCGTAACGGTAAATATGGACGTCGTCGATGCCTACCGGGTGGCCTGAGAATTAGAGCCAATATGTCAGATCACACTTTGGAGAAAATTCCAGCTACTGATCCAAGTGCCTCAGTGGACGGCTCGAGGCCGGATGCACGTTTGACCGTTAGGTGCGTGGTCCTTGGGATGTTGCTGGCTATGATCGTGTCCATCTGGGTCCCTTATTGCATGTACATCATGCGAGGACCGCGGATGACACTCAGCCACATGTCTGTGGCAGCGCTGATTCTGTTTTTCATCGTTATTTTCTTCGTACAGATCCCCCTCCAGCGCTGGAAACCATCCTGGGCGTTCAGTAAGACGGAACTGATGGTCCTGTTCTCCATGACGTTAATGGCTTCCACGATTCCTGGCAAAGCCTTCGTGGACTATTTCCTCGGCCTGGTCAGTACGCCCAACTACTATGTATCCCCGGAGAATCGATGGCAGGATGTATTTTTCGAAATACTGCCCGGTTGGCTGGTAGCTCCTCCTGAATCTGCTCGTGCATTCTATGAGGGCAGGCTCGGAGCTTCGGATCCCTGGGACGGTTGGATTACGCCACTCTTCTGGTGGATGAACATGCTGGCGGCCATGTTTCTTGTGACCTCTTGCATCACGGGGATATTTCGCCGTCAGTGGGT
>JABIQT010000997.1 GCA_018667995.1 Candidatus Latescibacterota bacterium | reverse complement strand
TTAAAGTTTTAATCATAGATTGCCTTTTCTGGTTTGAATGAGCAGTTGTCTCATACCTGCCTTATCCAGCATACGGGCTCTTTCCCTTGAATTTCTGTGAGTGACTGGAAGGGGAGATGGAGTTTGCCCTGCCATTAACTCTTTTACGGGATCCAAGTCGATTAGCAGGTCCTGTTTAGTAAAGGCGATCATGGAGGGGCGCTTCAGGAGTACGGGGTTGAACTGCCCGAGTTCGTCTCGAAGAACATCATAGTCGTGCCAGGGATCTTCAGATGAAACATCCAGGAGGAAAAGCAAAATGCGGGTTCGCTCTATGTGTCGCAGAAACTGTATGCCCAAGCCCTTGCCCGTGTGAGCTCCTTCAATGAGGCCCGGAATGTCTGCCATCACAAAACTGTCATAATCACCTATGCGTACGATTCCGAGGTTGGGCTCCAGGGTGGTGAATGGATAGTCAGCGATTTTCGGTCGCGCCGCTGAAAGCCGCGAGAGGAGAGTAGATTTTCCGGCATTGGGATGACCGACAAGCCCTACGTCAGCGAGGAGTTTTAACTCCAATTCCAATGATCGCGTCTCTCCTTCCCAACCTTCTTCAACTCGCCGGGGAGACTGATTGGTTGCCGATTTAAATGTGGAATTACCGCGACCGCCGTCGCCACCTTTGGCTATAACGACTGTTTGGTTCGGATCTACTAGGTCGGCATATATCTCTCCAGTTTCCTCGTCCCGGATGATTGTTCCGGCAGGGACCTGGATGATCAGGTCAGGTGCACTCCTACCATACATGTTCTTCCCGAGGCCATGTCCCCCGTGGTGCGCTTTGTAGTTACGCTGATAGCGGAAGTCTAGCAATGTACGCTTAGCCGGATCAGCTTGTATCACGATATCGCCGCCCTTGCCGCCATTTCCGCCATCGGGGCCACCTTTGGGCACATAGGCTTCACGCCGGAAACTGCAGCAGCCTCTGCCACCTCTGCCCGCCTGCACCTGTATTTTCGCAAAATCAATAAACATAATTGGTATCCGAAACTAAAACCCCGGAATCCGGAGCGCTATATCCGTCACTCAATGGATAACGAAACAGGCTCGGATTCCGAAGTTCTATATGCTACATGTGATTGATGACCGCTGATCCAAATTCAGAGCATTTCACCTCGGTCGCTCCATCCATTAATCGTGCAAAATCATAGGTTACAATCTTGTCTGCAATGGTGCTCTCGAGACCGTTGATGATGAGATCCGCCGCCTCTATCCAGCCCATATGTCGGAGCATGAGTTCCCCCGACAGCACTACGGATCCTGGATTCACCTTGTCCTGTCCGGCGTACTTAGGTGCTGTACCGTGAGTGGCCTCAAATATGGCATGTCCGGTGTGGTAGTTTATGTTGCCACCAGGTGCAATTCCGATTCCCCCCACCTGTGCGGCCAGCGCATCGGAGCAATAATCACCATTCAGATTCATGGTGGCTATCACATCAAATTCATCCGGTCGGGTAAGGATCTGCTGAAGGAAGATATCTGCGATGGCATCTTTGATAAGTATCTTGCCCTCGGGCACGTTGCCCTGGCAATCGTCCCAGCTGACGACTTGATCGCCGTAAGCCTCTTTGGCCAGTTCGTAGCCCCAATTTCGAAATGCGCCTTCCGTGAATTTCTGAATGTTGCCCTTGTGCACCAGGGTAACACTCTTGCGCCCACGTGATATGGCATAATCAATGGCGGCTGCAATTAATCTCTTGCTGCCTGTTTCGCTGATAGGCTTGATACCTATTCCTGAGTCCTCACGGATATCCCAGTCAAATTCAGTTTTACAGAATGCGATCAAGCGTTTTGCCTCATCGCTGAATGCTTCATGCTCCTTACCGGCATACACATCCTCCGTGTTTTCACGGAAAATCACCATGTCGACCTTTTCAGGATGACGCACTGGGCTGGGTACTCCCGTGAACCACTGGACCGGACGGAGACAAACGTATAGGTCGAGAATCTGACGTAACGCGACGTTCAAGCTTCTTATTCCGCCGCCAACAGGTGTGGTGAGTGGCCCTTTTATGCCCACCAGGTAGGTCCGAAAGGCCTGCACCGTCTCGTCCGGCAACCATGAATTTGTGGCATTAAAGGCCTTCTCTCCTGCTAAGACCTCCATCCACGCCACCTTGCGGGCCCCACCGTAAGCTTTCTCTACTGCGGCATCCAGTACACGCTGGGCGGATGCCCAGATGTCCGGGCCGGTTCCGTCACCCTCGATAAACGGTACAATCGGATGATCGGGAACACTCAATTGGCCGTCTTTCATACATATGGATTCGCCACCTTCGGGCGGTTGATATTCCATGTTTTACCCCTTAGTTGTTCTATTGACTGAGATTCAATGAGACACTGATGCTACCTTAAAGCCCCAATTCCTGAAGACTTTCCTGGTAGACGGATGCGGAGGCATGAAGTGCCTCGCGTTCCTCGTCCGTAAGTTTGAGCTGAATTATCTCCTCGATACCGTTTCGTCCAAGTTTCACGGGCACACCC
>JABIQT010000996.1 GCA_018667995.1 Candidatus Latescibacterota bacterium | reverse complement strand
TCCTTTTGCTGGACGTCCTGACACTGCTTCCTTACAGCGTGCTCAGGTCACAAGGGCGTGCGGGGACTTTTACAGTCTGCACCTTCTTTACCACCATCGTCCACGTGGGTCTGACGGCAGGTTTGATTCTGGGAGGAGGATATGGTGTCGAAGCCATCTTCGTGGCCATGGTGGTTTCCTCACTACTCAATGTGGTCATAGTCAGCTATGCCGTCCGCCAACAATTTTCCTTTGAGAGACCCCTGCTGTTTCCTGGAGAATTGCTGCGCTTTGGACTGCCCTTCGTTCCTGCTGGCCTGGCCACTGTCGCCGTTGAACTGATTGACCGTGTGATTCTGGACCGCCTGATGGATGAGGATGCCGTGGGAATTTACAGCGCGGGGTATCGCATTGCCGCCGGTATGGGCCTGTTAGTCAAGGCATTCGAATATGCCTGGGCACCTTATCTCATGGAGAGGCGAAGCGGTATGCACCGTGTGACAAAAGGTGCCGGAATCGGATTTCTGTCGGTAGCTGGGATTCTGTGGATGATCTTCTGGTTTTTCGGGGAAGAGCTATTGGGATTGCGGATCTTTGGCGTGGATCTGATGGGTACCGCCTATCGCACAAGCGCAACCGTCATTCCAACGCTCATGTTCGCCTACATTCTGGCGGGGATAGCGGAGATCATGATGGCGGGTGTTTATGTAAACGGACGATCAGGAATCGTGCCGGTGGCGGCCATAGCCGCTGCCGCGGCGAACATCATAGGAAACTACGCCCTCATACCATCCTACGGCATGATGGGTGCCGCCTATGCAACGGTGATCGCCTATGCCGTGCTGGCGACCACCATGTTCTTATATACCAGACACATTCTGATCCGGGCAGATGGGAGCCCTGGGTAGCATCGTCGGTAGGGGGAGTGCGTTACTAACCACAGAGACACGGGTTTTATCAATGGTTTGAGAGTTGCCGCTGACAATGAGAGCAAAACTTTTTCATTTACTGTGTCTCCGTGGTTCCCCAGTATGTCAGTGGTTCCCCGAGAATCCCCAACTACAACAATGCCAGCGTCCGGTCCAGACCGGCTTTGGCGTCGCGGGAGATGTCTTCGGGGTCCTGATTCCAGTAGGCTTCCCGGAAGATCTCCACGGACAGCGCACCCTCATAGCCCTTCTCCTTGATAATTCCCAGCACTTCCTTGAGCGGAAGAATTCCCTCGCCCATATGCAGTCGGTGCCCGTCGGTCAGCTCCGCGGCCGGTAAATCTTCGCAGTCGTTCACGTGAACGATGAACAGCCTATCGAGCGGAATGTCCCGAATGGCATCCATGGAGACACCTGATTTATAATAGTGAAACGTATCGAGCATCAGTCCGAGAGAGTCATGATCTGCCCGCTCGATGATTTCCAGCGCTTCCTTCGGTCCCGGGATGAACGGATGCCCCCCCAGTGGCTCGATGGCAATTTTGACGCCATGATCCTCGGCCCAGTCGGCATAAGTGCAGGCTACATTGGCCATGGAATCGTAGGCTTCGTCCTCGCTGACCCCTTCAGGCGGGGCGTCCCCACATACCAACAACACGGGACAGTCGATGGCCTCGGCAATCTCCGATGCTTTTCTGATGGCTATGATGTGGCCACGGTTGTCGGCAAATCCCACGAGGCTGTAAGGACAGAGCGAGGCGACTTTCAGCTCCAGCCGATCCAGCATGACCTTCAGATCATCCACTGAATTCGCCTCAAGATAGGTGTCCAGTTTTCGGGACCAGATTTCTACGGCCTCAAATCCTGCCTTGGCTGCTGCCTCCAAATCCTGCTCAAGCGTATAGGGCATGGTCGTCGCCCCGTTGATACACGAAATCATGATTTCCCCTCAATTATCCAGTCAGGTTTGTGAATCGATCGAACAGGGACTCAAATGCTACTTCGAAGTCTTTGACTTTTGGCCCGCATCATAGATGGCCTTCACCGCGGCATCGAAACCAATGCCCTGACTGGCCGGCGCCTCCACAGAACTGGGATCTTCGATAATAAGTGAATTCACGTTATTCATCCAGAGACCGTGGCCATACTCTCTCGCGTTGGTGAAGACTGTCTCGTACTCATTTTCCTTCATCATTCCCAGCAACGCCACGGACGTATGGTAGGCGTACACCCCACGCCGCCGCAGCTGTTCCATCATTCGGCCCGATTTTACATTGAAGGTCATTAGAATAATCGGACGCTCGGGTGAACTGAAACCGCGATACAGACCAAGATCGAACCAGTTGCAGGGGGTAGTAAATACGTAAGACGCCAGAAGAAGATCCGGATTGATGCGCAGGATATCCGACCGGATCGAGCGGCAGATGCGCTCCACCTCTGAGCTCAGCACGTTGAAATACTCGTCGAGCAAACCATGTACCCGCAGGAAATTGAATCGGTCTGGAAGCTGCACATCTTCTGCTTCATTCAGAATCCCGGGGTCGCCCCACCCCTTCCAGTGCTCCAAAACCGTGAAATAGCATTCGTCCTCGAAACCATATCCCGTATAGTAATTATAGGCCGGTGGATGGCTGTACAGCTCCACATCCATGCAGATGCCGCCGATGGACGGACACTCAAGCGAGTACTCCGCTATGGCCAGCATGGAGTTCCGCCAGTTGTTGTGCCAGAAATCCAGATCCATGGGAGACACGGCGTCCAACTTCTGTCCCTGGGCGCCATAGCAGCGAGTCTTCTCCTCGCGAAAATACCGGTAATCGAGAGTGGGATACCACTTTACGTTTGAATCCGCCAATGCCTCAGCGGTCCAGTTCCACTGCTGTAGAACCTTACTTTCTTCCTCTTCCGAATATCCCGGGCCGCCAACCGCCTGACAATTCGAAATGCCCCAGAAAAGATTGACGTCCATGTCCTTCAGCGTACCGGTGACCTTCTCAACGTCTTCCTTGGATTTTATGGTTCGTCCCCAATCCACCGTACTGCCCCAACAGGCACGAATTCCTTCATCTCTTACCCATCCATAGAGACGGTCTCCCGGCAATTGGGCGTAGTGGCTGGCGAGATCCCTGTCGTAGTCATCGAGGATACGCGGACGGCGAATGGCTGAGTCTGGTAGGCCGGGCGGTAGTAGCGTGTCTTCCGAGGCAAAAGTATCTACGTTCACACCATGGGGTAGGTAGTCCAGCACTTCCGAGCGGTCCAGGTCGAAGTCGACCGAACCTACGGCACCCACTCGTTCTGCCGGAGCAGGATTGACATCTGCCCAATCGGCGCTCCCTGTGCCCAGCCCAACTGTGTAATTGGCTACGTTCTGGAGAAAGACAGCCGTTTCGTCCAGTAATTCAGGATGTACCAGCGGTTCCCCTGAGATTCGTAAGGCGATCCCCGTGGCATTCAGCAGATATCGACCGGCCACAAGGACATGTCCCTCCCCGGCTCGACCCAGCGCCATTACGGGGGCACCACTACGGGGGCGGGCGGTCTCGAAGGCTGTCAGCATCACGCTGGTGTCCTCACCGGCAAGCAGTGACGTACTTCGTTCCAGTGCCAACTGATCGGCCACACCCGCGGCAACAGGATGATCGCTTACGGGTCGATAAAACGGCCGATCCCATAGCGTAGCGGCGTATTTATGCTCCTCGTCGAGGACCTGATCATTGCAAATCCTGATATTGATGCCCAGGTCCGCCAGGATCCGATTATACAGAAAACGCTCATTGGCTCCTTCACCGCCCTCGAGATTCGGTGCCAGAATCAACGTGCCCCCTTTACGTACGAATTCTGCGGCAATAGCCACTTCATTCTGGGACATTAACGCGCTTGGAAATGCGGGAGTGCGGCCGGCTAGCAGCGCAATGACACTATAGTTATCCACGTCATCGCGAACGAGGTTGGGGTAATACTGTCGATAGTCCACGATACAGCCGGCGTGGACATAGTGATAGGCTATGGCCTCGTTGATCTCGGGAGTGGCCATCGCGTAGTCGAGAATGAGCATTTGGGTCGGTTGATTCATGAGGTTTCCTGTAGCTGGAGAGGCTCCTGGCACATCTGGTTCTTTGGTCGGTTGGGAGTATAGCGGACCACCGTATTCTGTGTCAATAGATTTGGCCAACAGGGACCACGGCACCATCCTTACCGGTCATGAATATCTGAGTTTTCATTCCCTCTTGACAGCCTGAACTGGTCGTGTTAAGTTTCTTCGTCAACCTGACAGGGGCGGGTAGATACCGCCCCTGTTTCTATTTTAAGCACATGCTGTTTCAGGAGTAGAACATGTCGGTACGGATCGTCGTCGGAGCCCAGTGGGGCGACGAAGGAAAAGGTAAAATTGTAGATTATCTGAGTGACCACTCGGACATGGTCGTACGCTTCCAGGGCGGTGCCAATGCAGGGCACACGGTAGCGGTGGGAGACCAGGAGTATGTCCTGCATCTCATCCCCTGTGGTATACTCAGACCGGACAAGATCTGTGTGATCGGCAACGGTGTCGTCATCGACCCGGCCGGACTGTTGGAAGAAATCGAAATGCTCAAGACGCACGGAATCGATGTGTCGGGCAGACTCTTTATCAGCCACAACGCACACTTGATCATGCCCTACCATAAACTGCTGGACCAGATCGGAGAAAAAGGGGAGCAAATCGGAACCACCGGACGAGGAATTGGGCCGTCCTATACGGACAAAATCTCCCGAAAGGGCATCCGCATCGTGGACCTGTTGGACCGCGACCAGCTGCGCGAAAAGCTGACGCGCAACATCAAGGTAACCAATACCCTGTTGGATGCAGTCTACCACGAAGATCTTCTGGACGCCGAAGAGATTATCTCCGAGTACCTTGCTTTTGACGAGCAGATCGATCCCTACATTACCGATACGTCCGTTCTGGTGAACGATGCCATTGACGAGGGAAAGAACATCCTCTTCGAAGGCGGCCAGGGCACACTGCTGGATGTGGATCATGGAACCTACCCCTACGTAACGTCCTCCAATACGACCTCCGGGGCAGCCTGCACCGGTGGCGGCGTGGGACCCACCAGAATCGATGAAGTCATCGGCGTGGTCAAAGCGTATACGACGCGCGTGGGTAATGGGCCCTTCCCGACGGAATTCCCGCCCAAGTGGGGCGACGAGTTCCGCCGCATGTCCCAGGAGTTCGGAGCCACGACCGGTCGCCCGAGGCGCTGCGGATGGTTTGACGCC
>JABIQT010000995.1 GCA_018667995.1 Candidatus Latescibacterota bacterium | reverse complement strand
TTAAACAGTCACACGTCATCTCTGTGACCACTCAGTGCAAACTGCTTGATGTCAATCGGTCCTCAGTCTATTATCGCCCACGTTCGGTATCGGATACGGACCTGATGCTGATGGGCCAGATTGACAAGATCCACATGGCCCACCCGTACAAGGGATCACGGCGCATCCGCGATGACCTTGAAGACAAAGGCATGGTCGTCAACCGTAAACGCATCCAGCGCCTGATGAGACAGATGGGAATCACTGCTCTCTATCCCAGGAAACGGACCAGTGTACCCATGCAAGGCCACCGCATATATCCCTATCTACTGAGGGATCTACCGATAAAGCGATCCAACCAGGTATGGGCGACTGATATAACCTATATCCCCATGTCCAAAGGGTCCCTCTACCTGGTGGCCGTCATGGACTGGTACAGCCGCAAGATCCTGGCCTGGAGGCTGTCCAATACAATGGACACGAACTTCTGCATCGAAGCACTACAAGATGCCCTGGGGGCATACCAGACTCCGGAGATCTTCAATACGGATCAAGGGGCACAGTTTACGTCCACAGAGTTCACCGACGTCCTGAAAGATCGCAACATTGCGATCAGCATGACCGGAAGAGGCCGTTGGCGTGATAACGTCTTCATCGAACGTCTATGGCGCAGCCTCAAATACGAGGAAGTCTACCTGAAGGCCTACAACAGCGTATCGGAGGCACGTGCCAGCATCAATCGATGGATCCAGACGTACAACAGGGAACGCCGGCATCAGGGTCTGAACAGACAAACCCCCGACACGGTTTACACCCAAGGTATTGCCAAAAACACGGCGGCATGACCAGCACAGGAGACGCCACCTAAAAGACTGTCCAGTTTTTGGGGTCCATTTCTGATGACCGTTATATGGAGAAAATGTGAAACCAAAAATTGTAACTCTATGTGGTAGCACAAAGTTTAGAGATGAATTTGTTCGTCAAAATCTAAACGAAACGTTGGCCGGTAAAATAGTTTTATCAATCGGCTGTGACATGAAATCTGATGATGAGATTTTTGGGCATATGTCGCCTGAGCAACTAAGAGAGGTCAAGGCCGGGCTGGATGAACTACACAAACGTAAAATCGATATATCCGATGAGGTATTAATATTGAACGTTGGCGGCTATGTTGGAGATTCAACAAGAAGCGAAAGAGATTATGCCTCAAGAATAGGAAAAGATGTTAGGTACTTAGAACCCATATAACAAAAGGCTGAAGACCGACCATCCCCGCCCAAAAGCGGCAGGCATGGCGGCTTAGCCACGTGTTCTATCACTTAATCATTCAAAGACGGTATTATGAAGTCAGGGCAAACTCTCGCACACTTTACGATAATCCGCTCGCTCGCTAAGGGCGGCATGGGAGAGGCGTAATTAGCTGAGGACACCAAACTCAAGCGCCAAGTCGCGATCAAAGTGTTGCCGGAGGCGGTGCGGCAAGATCCCGATCGTCTGAAACGTTTCAGGCGAGAAGCAGAAGTCGCAGCTAATCTCAATCACCCGAATATTGCCACGATTGATACATTCTTCGCCACTTTCATCCCGCTGGCAGATGCCTTAGCCCACGCCCACCAGGGCCGTATCCACCGCGATCTAAAACCCGGCAACATCATGGTGACACCGGATGGCAGGACGGAGTTGTTCTACGTGTCTGATTATAATCTGGTGGCGGTGACGGTATCCACAGAAGGTGAATTCAGCGTCGGTATACCGGAGGCGTTGTTCTCCGGTGATCAGTTCGAGACGCGTAATCGTCACTATGATGTAAGTGCTGACCGTCAGAAGTCTGTTATGGAGCAGGATGTGGGTGGAGCGGCGACTACCACGATTACAGTAGTGGAGAACTGGTACACCGAGTTCTCGGATCAAGACTGAGAGATTGGAAGTATAACAAGCGGTGGCCTCGCTTTCGCTCGGTTGATGTACCGCAAATCGTTGAACCTAACCGCTGCCGCGGTAGTTTAAATGCGCTCCGACAGGGGGGCATACGCGCTCTATAGTTCTAAGTGATTTCTGTAAAAACTCAAATCATTATATGGCTGAGCTAACTCTTACATAGTAGACAGTAAGATAAACCAATCTGAATACCGAAGGCGAAC
>JABIQT010000300.1 GCA_018667995.1 Candidatus Latescibacterota bacterium | reverse complement strand
GAGTCCATTGCCATGGACTCCGCGGCTATGGATGGATCGATACAATGCGTAGCGACAAACCGATCGATCATGTCAAATTCACGACACTCGCGGCCGTCGAGCTCTTCTATCATACCATTTTCCACACGGATCGAAGGCTTAGGATCGTTAGGGCTCCCGGTGATAATGAGGCCTGCCTCGGGCCATTCGTGGACGTAGGTATCCTGATTTACGTCGCGATCCGCGAGTATTTTAAATCGTCTGGAACGTTTGGGATTTTGGCCATTGGGATGGACCATTCTAACTCCTGCTTGGCGGGGATATACTAACCTACCCAGGTCCATGGTTTCCAGAATTTGTGACCACAGCTGTCACACCGGTAGGGACAGGTACCCCATCGAAACGGGGCCCTTAGATAGTCAAATGGACCAAAGGTAGACTGGTGTACGGGGTTGTGTGAGCATTTGGGGCAGGCTCGCATCAGGCCTCCAATGGCTGTGCAGCCCAGGTTGCTCCTCGTTGGAGTATGGACCGAAAATTCTCATGCTCACAAGCTTTACCATCGTGGCCCAGCGCGAGATAGAAAACGCGGCCTTCACCCCACGATTTCGTCCACGCGACAGGCACGGCGCGACCGTTATAAAGAGCGGAGCACAGGACCTGATTCCGTGGGTCGTAGTCGAGGATATACTGTTCGTCCGTCACCGTGAATTCGGTAAGTCCTTCAGTGATGGCGTGCTCCTGGTCGATCACACTGACTTGATAATCCCGGTAGTGGGGGTGGGTAACAAAGTGCCCCCCTACCATGGCTCGGTATTCGGGACAGGTTCGAAATGAATCCGCGGCACTGTGAACTCCTGCATATCCCTTTCCGCTGGCAACCCAATTCAACAATCCATTCTTCTGGGCGTCGCTGATCTCTCCCACGGTGTAGTAAAACACAATCAGATCATACTGATCCAGATTCGGCGAAATCAGCACATCGAGGTCTTCCTCTACATATGTGAGCGTCAGATCCTTACACTCGGAAAGGGCATTCATTATGGCTGGCCCCGTGCTTTTGTAGTCATGAATCTGACCGCCCGCAAAAACCAGAGTATTGTATTTCGACATGGGCATTCCTCCAGGTAAAAGACCTTGATCATGGACTCATTTTAGATTGGACGTACGATAGGCCGCGTGCACGTGGAAGGCAAGCTAAATCCAACATGAACGAGGAGCAACCGGCGTCGGGTTTTTGAATACGAACGGGTCCCGATCGCAGAAAAACTAAGAACATGAGATTTTTTACTTGCATTAGAGAACTTACACCCTATATTTCGGCAACTTTTCATAAGAAGTATGATTGAGCATGCACACGAATTGAAACATCCGCCTCAAGTGGCGGGGATCGATTATATCGTTTAAAAAGATACCTAACTACAAGCTTTTTAAAGAGCACACAGTCGCTGCAGACAGTGTGCTTTCTCTCTAGAGGGATGTTTCATTCCTTCAGGTACTCGGTATGTCGGCCCCAACTATACTCGCAGCCACTGCGACCATTCCATCTGAAATATATACCAGGCTATCACAGGCTCACATTCGAGTCGATGATGTCCTTATTGCCGTAGAAGGTGATCTGGATGACCTCGGGCGCATAGAGCCGATCTGGTTGATTGTTACCGAATCCTCCGTATCAAGTATCCCCTTGTCTGCCGAACAGCCGGTGTCCGGGCCGTATTCTATGGAATCCATAGAGGACTTCCGGATACGGAATTCCGTAGGAAGCGCCTCGTTGCAGGTTGTCCTCGAAGGCTTGCCAGTAGATCTCGTACGATTCACCAATCGGCATAGAGAACGCTTTCAGCGTGTGCTCACACAAATGAAGCGCCTGCGTGAGGGCACCGGATTCCAGCCCGACCTTCTGCAGAAGCAGGATCCACGCTTTTGTGACTCCTGTGGTCTCATTCTGCCTGCGGTGGGCTCTCCGTGCCCGCGTTGCGTAAATCAGGGCGCCATATTCTGGCGTACATTTCGCCTGTTGAGTGGTTACGGCTCGTGGGCGGTGGCCCTATTCGCACTTATGCTGGTCGGAATAGCCTTCGATCTACTCCCTCCTTACCTGACTCGCATCCTCGTCGACGATGTCCTGACGAGCCGGGACCATACCGATTGGCTGCCGTGGTTGGTCTTGAGTCTCGCAGGTGCGGCCATGCTGAGAAGCGTCGTCAACATTTTTGTGGCGCGGCTATCCAGTCTAATCGGAACGAGGATCACGACGGATGTCAGGCAGCAATTGTTCGCCAAACTCGAACAAATGTCGATAGACTATTACGACCGCATGGAGGTGGGGCGGTTGATGAATCGGTGTATCGCTGATGTAGAGGCGCTGCAGGGATTCGTAAACCAGCTTGCGCAAGGCTTCCTCATAAACATCTTGATGATCGGATCCATCGGTGTGATGCTCTTCTACCTCGATGCCCAGCTCGCGATGTATGTGCTTATTCCCGTGCCCTTTGTAGTAGGGGGTACTGTCTATTTCTATAAGCGAATATATCCCAGATACTACAAGCTGTCCGATACACAATCGAAGCTGTCGTCGACTATAAACAGCACACTGTCCGGAATCCGGTTGGTAAAGGCGTTCGCCCAGGAAGCCCGTGAAGCTGAACGGTTCACAAAAACCAACAATGATCTGAGAGACTCGCGTCGACACGTGGACATGAGCGTCGGTACCTTCTCTCCGATCATGGCCTACGTCTTTGGGCTTGGAGGTCTGATTATCTGGTTTGTGGGGGGACAGAACGTCCTGTCCGATCGGATCACCTTGGGAACGCTCATGGCCTTCCTTGGCTACCTCGGCATGTTCTACGGGCCACTTTCCAGCCTCACACAGTTCTCCAACTGGTTGACGTCATTTATGACGGCCAGCCAGAGAGTGTTTGAGATACTTGACGTGGATCCCGGTATCCACGATAACCCCGACGCGAAACCCATGAACCGCATAGAGGGTGAGATAGAGTTCAGCGAAGTGTCTTTCGGCTACGACCCTTACAACCCGGTGATCCACGAGGTCTCATTCAAGATCAATCCTGGGGAGATGATCGGAATTGTTGGACGGAGTGGCAGTGGAAAGTCGACGTTAATCAACCTCTTGTGCCGGTTTTATGATGTGCAGGAAGGTGGCGTAAAGATCGACGGGCATGATGTGCGGGATATTCGGCGACAGGATATACGTCGGCATATTGGACTGGTATTACAGGAACCTTTTCTTTTTCGAGCCAGCATTACTGACAACATAGCCTACGGCCGACCCGACGCCAAGTTGGAGGATATCATCAATGCGGCCAAGGCGGCCAATGCGCATGATTTCATTATGCGTCAACCTGCAGGTTATGACACAATTCTCGGGGAACAAGGAGCCGGACTTTCGGGAGGCGAACGCCAACGAGTCAGCATTGCGCGCGCCTTGTTGTGTGACCCGGCGATACTGATCCTCGACGAAGCCACCTCGAGTGTGGATACCGAATCAGAACAACAGATACAGGATGCACTTGCCATACTGTGCAAAAACCGAACGACGATAGCCATCGCACATCGACTCAGTACATTACGTGATTCCGATCGCATTCTGGTGATCGACAACGGACGACTTGCAGAGGAGGGTAGTCATCACGAGCTGATGGACTATGAAGGGATTTATCACCGTCTGGTTAGGATTCAAACCCAGTTGACCTCACTCGAACTCTGAGCCGATAGAACTCAGATAGAGTCAAAGGATTCAATAATGACCGCTTCGATCGCGGAACCGATTTCCACTCAGTCACTCGACGCCGGCCCTTTCTCTGGCGTCCGTGTCCTCCGTCCCGAGACGTGCAAAATGTTCAAGGGGCTGCACAGTCTGCTCCACGTTCAGGTGGCGGACGATGAGGACGGTTTAGGGCTCTACCGGGCCGTACATGCCGTTAGAGCTTTTCCCGTTTCTTCCCCCAATGAGTATATCGTCCTGAAGTACCCCGACGAAATTGGAATTGATCAGGAAGTCGGTCTGATTATGGACATAAGCGAGTTTCCTGCCGCCGCACAGGAATTGATTCACGAATCTCTGATGGCGCAGTACTTCGAATATTCCATCACCAGGATATATGGTGTCACATGGAAGTTTCATCTTCTGTTCTTCGATGTGGAGACGACCCAGGGACGATTGGAATTCCAGATGCGGTGGCAGGTGGATCGCGCACAGGACTATGGTGACCACAGTAAAGTCCTGTTGGACGTCTCTGACAATCGGTACGTAATTCAAGATATCCGCGAACTGCCTAAAGCAGACCGGGAGAAATACCTTCGATATATTTACTGGTAGTGCGAAAAACCTAAAGACACCGGACTGGTCTCGCACGTGCGATTACAGTAGGTGCAATTGGGCCCGAGATTGATTGTCAACGGGCTCAATTGTTATCTGTTCATCGCATCGGCGATGTCTTTATGGCGCATCCCCTGGCCGCGCATCTCATTATAACGTGCTCGGTCGTCGGGTTCCATGGCCAGGAAGGACCGGATGTCATAGGCACCCGCTTCCAGTACGGGCAGTTTGCCTTCCGCGAACATTTCGTCCATCGGATATCCAGTTTCTTCCATGGGCATTCTCACGACTTCATGATCCCGAGCGGATTGATACAACGCCATCATGATATCGACCGCCTTACGTGCCTGGCGTGCCTCGCCCCTGTGACCGTCTCCTCCCTCGAACCATGCCACCGTGGCCTGAGCCTGGAGTACCCACGGGTCCTCCGTTGGAAGGTCGAGCTCAATCCAGCTAGCTGTCTGTCCGTTCAGATACCGGACGGACCTGGCATCGGTCTCAAGCACGCCCTCAGTTCCCCGTACCTGGTATTCTTCTACGGACCATCTTTCTGGAGTCAGGTCCGACTGAACCAAGGCTTGGCTGCCGCCTTCGAACTGAATCAGTGCCATGCAACAATCTTCTATACGGACTTCTCGCTCATAGCGATCTGTTTTACGCTCCAGTGCCCCCATGACCCAATCAGTTTCAGGATCGCCAACGAGATACCTGCAGGCATCAATAACATGAGTCCCGCAGTTCAGAAGTCCTTCCCCGGACTTCGTCGTTACCATCTGAGGTACTCCTATCACACCCTCGAGAATGAGATCTCGCGCTCTGGTCCAGGAGTGGTAGAATCGCCGCTGATGTCCGATGACCAGTTTTACATGCTTTTCTTCACATTCGGCGATCATTCTGTCCGCGGAGGCCGTGCCTACAGTCATAGGCTTCTCGCAGATTATCGCCTTGGGTAAATAAGATGCTGCCAGTAACGTCTGGGGTTCATGCAACAGATGCCAGGTGCAGATACTGACAAAATCAAGATCTTCCTGGTCCATCATTTCCTTAATGTCTGTGTATCCGGTAGGGATTTGATATTGCTCCTGAAACTCACTCCTCACTCGGTCATTCGGTTCGGTGACTGCAACGATTTCGACAGAATCGACGCCCTGGTATCCCAAAGCGTGCGCCCGACCAATTTGGCCGGCACCCACAATACCTGCTCGGTATATCGCCGTCATAGAGCCTCCTCAGCTCGTACTGGTTGTCCGTGAATTGCTAAGCGTAATCCTGTTTTTGAGAATATATCATCGTGGCCATTCGGTAGCAAGCCCAACACACTGCCTGACCGAGTCTACTCTTTTCTCCATACTAGCAGTACCCAATCCAGTGGTGATTGGATGGGATTTCACCGGCAGATTGGGTGTAAAAGAATGATCCTCGTATTCTTTGCCAGATCGATTTTGATACACTATGTTACTGACTCAGTCCCAAGAAACGAGCTGCCACTGTACGATCTTGATGCTTTGGAGTGGGCATGTCTGTAGACACCGAGCACGATTTGGTTTGTCTGAAACGCGTGGGTAGCGTTGTCCGTGAGGCACTGGACGGGATGCGCCAATCCCTAATTCCCGGGATCACCACAGGTGAACTCGATACCATTGGTGAGATGGTCTTGCGCAGCCATGGGGCAAAGTCGGCGCCGCAGCTTGAGTACGGGTTTCCAGGGACCAACTTAATCAGCATAAATGATGAGATCGTGCACGGTGTACCTGGAAGACGTGTAGTGCAACCAGGAGACTTGGTCACCATCGATGTTACAGCCGAATTGGACGATTTTATCGCCGACGCTGCCATGACGATTACTGTCGAACCAGCCTGTGAATTGTATCAGGACCTGCGTGACTGTGCGGAAACCGCATTATCGGACGCGCTTGCTGTTGCCAGGACGGGCGAGCCCATCCATGTGATTGGTCGAGCGGTAGAAGAAAGAGTGCGTGAATTCGGTTTCGCGGTGATCCCAGATCTCGGGGGACATGGTGTGGGACGATCGATTCATGAGGATCCCATGGTACTCAATTTCTATGACGAACGTGATCGTGCGCCACTTACTGAAGGACTGGTCATCACCGTAGAACCTATTGTAACTTCCGGGGCCACAGGATGGTACGAAGCTGACGACGGCTGGACGGTAAAATCCATCGATGGAAGTCCATCCGCACATTTTGAACATACTATCGTGATTACACAGGACTCGCCCATAATTCTGACAGCTTGATGCCATTGGATCTGGCGACCATACCACAGAAAAGATCCTATGGCCATGTCTATATTTCGGTTCTCTGATGTGCCGTCATCTTCGTGAGGTGATTATGTCGACTGTGAAGCAGGAAGTGATCAATCAAACGATTAGTTGGATCAGTGACTTCGTGGTCGATTGGAATATATGTCCCTTCGCACGTAGCGTACTTGCGTCCAATCTTATTCGCTTCTCGGTCAGCGTAGCAGACGGCCCTCCGAGTCTGCTGGAAGATCTCGCGTTCGAGTTAAAGAAACTGGCCGAAACAGAGATTAAAGAAATCGAGACGACGCTCCTGATTCATCCCTTTGTTCTCAACGACTTCCACCAGTACAATGACTTTCTGGATGTTGTGGATCAGGCCATTCTGGATGCAGACATGTCGGGGATCATACAGGTTGCGAGCTTCCACCCAGACTACCAATTCGCGGGATCGCATCCTGATGCCATCGAGAATTTCACGAACCGCTCCCCGTATCCCATGTTGCATCTTCTTCGGGAGGCGAGTGTAGACCATGCCGTGGCGACCTATCCGGACGTAGAAAAGATCCCCGAGCGTAACATTCGAACACTGCGTGAACGCGGGCTACCTGAACGTTCACAAGATCAAGTCGATGGCCGAGGATGACCACCTGGCCCATAACCCGTCGAACTGGAGAATTGCGTCAGAGGAACAAATGATTGGCGTATCTGCGATCCTGAGACATCAAATCTCTGGAAGCCCAACGTATCATCTCCCTCAGGCCATCTATCTCCCCATTGGGAGAACGCTGTGGAAGGGCCTTTATAGTATTCAATTGCGTCAAATTTCTGTTTGTGGCGACAGTGAATATGACCACTCAAAACGATATTTGCTCTGGTTAGTTTGAAAGACTCCAGCAGGCGCCCCCGTCCGGGCTCATCGATTCCAAAGTACCAGTCGTGATACTGACCTGGCTCAGCGATGTTGAAATTGGGCTCGTCAGGGCTGTCTATAAAAGGCGCATGGTGGGATAGCCAGACATGACGAGCCGCATGCGGACGGACATTCTGATCCTCCACCCAACGCCAGAGGCGGGCTTCCTGCGGGAGTCCTGAGTTAATAGCAATGTCGGAAAGTCCCGAGAACCGAATATTCTTGTGGTCGAATGACCACCACAAAGGACCGAATATCGATTCGAACTGGGCCAGACCTTTCTCAGTTACATTTAGTGAGGGATCATCCCGCCGAGGGCCGGCAATATCCGTATACTTGTTGCCAATATCCATATTCCCCGGGATTACGTGGTACGGGAATGGTAAACTGTCGAGATCAGCCTTTATCTGCTCAAGCTCGGAGCGATGAAGCAGGCCATCGCGTGCCACGTCCCCGCCCACAAGCAGGAAGTCAGGATCTGCAGCAATGATTTGACTGCGTGCGGTCTTCCAATTTTCGTTCCATGCTGGAGCGAAACGAAAAGAATCGGGCGAACCGACATGGATATCAGTCACGTGCACAAAAGTCCATTCTTCCATGATTATTCCTTTTGTTATTCTCGGCCGATAGATTGCATCGTTACAAACGATAATAGTGGCAGCTCTGCGTTAGGATCAAGTCTACAATCCATAGACGAAATCGTGTCTGAGTGAGGCGGGATCCGCGACTCCCATTCGATCCATGAAAAGTCCGGGATCACTGCCCCAGATTGGAGTTGTCGAATGATGAAGATAGGCACGAGAATCAGTCCCGATTGGCTCCATAGGCCGGCCGATCTCAGTTTTTTGAAACAGATCGGGGT
>JABIQT010000898.1 GCA_018667995.1 Candidatus Latescibacterota bacterium | reverse complement strand
CTGCGCAATCCCCCGGTAGACACAGACATGCTTGAGCGTGCCGCCGCGGCTCTGGGCGCTGCAAAGTGTCCTATGATTTTCGTGGGGCGCGGTGCCATGAATGTGTCAGAAGAAGTAGAACATCTGGCCGAAATGCTTCAAGCGCCAGTCATTGGCTATCGCACCGGCAGAGGAGTTCTGAGTAGTCGGCACTATCTGAGTCATCCGATTCCGGTGGCCCACAAGCTATGGCCAGAAGTGGATGTGGTCCTTGCCATAGGTTCCCGCCTTCAACTGCCGCAGACACATTGGGGCACAGATAGCGGTCTCCAGATCATCCGCATCGATGTTGATGCTGAGGCACTCAATCGCCTTGCTCGCCCTAACATCGGAATCGTGGCCCGGACAGAAGATGCTATGCCCGCCCTTCTGCCTCTTGTAGAGTCACGCCTCGACGTACGGCCGTCAAGAAGAGAAGAAATGCTAGAGCTGAAAGCCTGGAGCGAAAACCAGTTCGCTTTTCTGGAACCTCAAAACTCCTTCTTGAAAGTCATCAGGCAGGAACTACCGGATCACGGCATTTTTGTAGATGAACTCACCCAGATAGGATATGTAAGTCGTCAGGTACTACCAGTGTACAAGCCCTATACCTTTATCTCGACGGGGTATCAAGGTACATTGGGATGGGGATTTTCCACCGCCCTCGGCGTCAAGGTCGCCCATCCGGATACGCCGGTCATATCGGTTTCCGGCGATGGCGGATTCATGTTTACCATGCAGGAACTCGCTAGTGCCGTTCAGCACAGGATCGGCTTAGTTGCCCTCATCTTTAACGACAATGCCTTTGGGAATGTGAAGCGAATGCAGAAAGATCTCTACGGCAATCGGGTAATCGCGAGCGACCTGCACAACCCCGATTTCGTGAAAATGGCAGAGTCTTTCGGGGCGCAAGGGCTACGCGCCCATACGCCCGAAGAACTTGGCGATGCGATCAGACGAGGCTTCGCTGAATCGGGGCCCACGATAATTGAGATTCCCGTTGGCGACATGCCGAGCCCCGACAAGTTCAAGTCACTACCACGCGTCCGTGGCATTTAGGGTCGTCCACATCGCCACGGAACGATTGTCCGAGAATACCGCACGCTCTTGCGATTTGTATATCACACCGTTGGAACACCCGTCTGAGGATCTCGATTGTCTGAATCAGGTGTCATCATTCCCGTAGACTCCCCCCTACACAGCACCCTAAGCCGCCTCGCAGGGGACAGTAGAATGGTCTTCTGCACTGGTCTTCCAGGAGTCGGAAAGAGCCTATTGATTAATCAGCTGGCTCATATCGGTCAGGCTCGTGGGCGAACCATTCATCTGCTTCAGTGGGACGTCTGCCGTCAACCGTTCGAGGCGAGTGCTGAGGCCCAAGCAGCATTCCCGGAAATCGACGGAGTGACGCACCCGGCGGTACGAACCGCAGTGGGTATCTGGGCGCGGACCGCCATTGAGCAATGGCACAAGACCCATGTGGACCCGAAAAATCTCTTGATAGGTGAAATGTCGCTGGTAGGAGACCGCCTCATGTCCCTTCTCCGACGGATTGACGACCCTATTGAGCAAACGCTTGCCGACAACAAAACTAAGTTCGTGACACCTGTGCCCACACACGAGGTGAGGCGTGTAATTGAAGCTTCCCGTGAGGAACGTAGCTCGGATCCAAAGCACGAGCGTGAGCAGTCAGACGCCGTACCTGCAGTAATGCGTTCTCTATGGGAAGATCTGTATAGAGTAGCGTACGACCTCAAGATCATCGACCGCATACCTGAAGTTGGAAAGAATGGTTACGACCCCGATATCTACGGTGGTATGTTTGCCGCATTGATGAAACACCGAAATCACGAGATTCTTTCTATCGACACGACCTTCGATACGCAAGGGCGCTCCGTGTACGATCTGGACATTCCGGTCAAGGAACTGATCCCTTCTGCGATAGATGTCGAAGTATGTATAGCCAAAGTATTGGAACAATATCCTACCGCATCGGAACTGGATCAACACGTGCAGCAATGGTATCTGGTTTAGCCAAAAGGAGCTGAGATGAAAAGGGCACGCTTCGCATACAACGGTCAGGTCCATGATGCTGTTTTCGAGCACGGGCAACTCTGGGTGGGTACCATTGCCTACGATCCCGAAGACGTAATGTGGCTGCCTCCCGTTGCACACACTGGTAAAGCGATCGGTGTGGCGTTGGGTTATAAAGATCACGCAGCCGAGCTCGACCTTGAATTGCCCGATGAGCCTATTCTTTTCCAGAAGATGGCCAGCTCGTACATTGGTCACGGCGCTCAAATCGTTGCTCCAGCGGGTATTGACTATATGCACTACGAATGCGAGCTTGTGGCCGTCATGGGACTGCCTGCACGTAAAGTCTCTGCAGATGACGCATTGCGATACGTGAGTGGCTACACCATCGGAAACGATGTTACCGTCCGGGATTTCGTAACTAACTATTTCCGCCCACCGATAAAGGCAAAGGGATTTGATACTTTTGGCCCCATCGGTCCCTACCTTGTCTGTGCGGATGAGGTCGACCCTGCAAATGTTGGCTTGCGAACTTACGTGAATGGTGAGCTTCGCCAGAAAGGGAACACCAAGAATCTACGCCACAGCGTTGCAGAGTTAATCGAGTATATCACAGACTATATGACTTTGAACCCAGGCGATATGATCTGGTCGGGTACCCCCGAGGGGATCTCACATATTTATCCCGGTGACACAGTACGCCTGGAGGTCGACGGGCTAGGTGTGCTCGAAAACAAGGTCATCGAAGCGTAGCCCAATCATCATGGAGGACTCCCAAGAGATGGCCTTTCGCATCATCCCGACCGTAAAACAGCGCATACCTATCTATCCCGATATTCCCAGAACGGCATTCCGCACCTGATCGGCGGGGAACCGGTAAACTCCGCTGCAGAGGCGGTATTTGAGAATCATACGCCCCTGGACAATACCTTTATCACCAATGTTGCCCTGGGCGACAATGAGGATATCAACCGGGCTGTAATGGCTGCGAAGGCGGCCTTTCCGGCGTGGCGGGACATACCGGCCGCAGAGCGAAAAACACGCTTGCACGCCGTCGCAGATCTCATAGAGGCCAACTCAGAAGAAATCGCGTTGCTTGAAGTCCTCGATACCGGACAAACCATCAAATTTATGAGTAAGGCGGCGGAGCGAGCAGCTGATAACTTCCGGTTCTTCGCGGACCGGGCCGAATCCGCCCAGGATGGCCTGGCGTTACCTACAGATGGCCATTTGAATTACACCATGCGTCAGCCCATTGGTCCGGTCGGCATTATTACGCCCTGGAATACGCCCTTCATGCTTAGTACCTGGAAAATAGCTCCTGCACTAGCGGCGGGATGCACCGTTGTGCACAAGCCGGCAGAATGGAGCCCCATTACCGCGATAAGGCTTGCAGAATTGATTCACGAAGCGGGTATTCCACCGGGCGTGGTCAATGTGGTGAACGGAATGGGTGAGGTAGCAGGAAAGGCACTGACCGAACATCCCGATATCAAAGCCATTGGATTTGTGGGCGATTCCGAAACCGGAAAGGCCATCATGCGGCAGGGATCGGATACCTTGAAACGCGTTCATTTTGAACTCGGCGGCAAGAACCCGGTCGTTGTTTTTGCAGACTCAGATCTGGAGCGGGCACTGGACGCAGTCTTATTCATGATATACAGTTTGAACGGTGAGCGTTGTACGTCCAGCAGCCGCTTGTTGGTGGAGCGAGGCATCTACGACGATTTTATAGCAAGACTCGTGGAGCGCGTCAGGAATTTGAAAGTTGGTGATCCTTTCGACAAGTTAACAGATATAGGGCCGCTGATCCATCCGACTCATCTTGAGAAGGTCATGCGTTACGTTACGGTGGGTTGCGAAGAAGGCGCTACCCTCGCGGCCGGAGGCAATAGGCCAGAGGGCCTAGGGGACGGTAACTACTTTGAACCAACACTATTTGCTGCGGCTACGGGCGATATGCGGATTGCCCAGGAAGAGGTCTTTGGCCCATTCCTTACGGCTCTGCCCTTCGACAGTGAAGACGAAGCACTCGCACTGGCTAATAATACCAAGTATGGCTTGGCGGCGTATCTATGGACAGGTGATGTACGACGTGCCCACACCTTTTCCCAGCGATTGGACGCGGGAATGATCTGGGTGAACTCTCAGAATGTTCGTTACCTTCCGACCCCTTTCGGGGGCATGAAGTCCAGTGGCATCGGTCGCGACGGGGGAGACTACAGTTTTGATTTCTATATGGAAACGAAAAATATCGATGTGGCTCTGGGCGATCATCGTATTCCAAAGTTGGGATAATTTGCCCCCGTGCCTTTGCCTGGAGACTGGCCATGCCACTGCCTCTGCCTAATCGAAACCCGCCTTTCAATATCATACGAGTCAGTCATGTCTCATGGGGTGTAACTGATCTTGCCCGGTCGAGGACGTTCTACGTGGATATTCTGGGGTATCTCTGCGAGGATGAGACGGAAGACGCCTTGTACCTACGTGGACTGGAGGAGCGGAACCATCACTCCCTTATCCTTCGAAAATCGGAGACTCCGCAGGTGGACTACATCGGCTTCAAGGTTGGGAGCGAGGAAGATCTGGATCTGGCGGAACAGTACTTCACGGAAGCCGGTGCCGCCCCTCGATGGATCGATTCCTATGCACAGGGACGTACGCTCCAGGTTCGAGACCCGTTCGGAATACCCCTCGAATTCTACTATGAGATGGAGCGGCGAGAACTGATGCTGCAAAAGTACACCCACTATAAGGGAGCCCGGATCCAGCGCATAGACCACGTGAACGTCTTCGCCAACGATGTGAATGCGTTCACGCGGTACTATGTGAGTGAGTTGGGTTTTCGCATTACAGAAGTCACCATGACCGATATCGAAGATGACCATTCGGACATCTGGGCCGCATGGACGCATCGTAAGGGCAATGTTCATGATATGGCTTTTACCAACGGTTTGGGGCCGAGGCTTCATCACATCGGAGTGTGGGTTCCCACGGCCACGGACATTATCAACTTCTGCGACCTGCTCGCCAGTGCCGGATACAGAGGGGCCTTTGAAAGAGGCCCGGGCCGCCATGGCATATCCAATGCTTTCTTCTTCTACATGCGGGATCCGGACGGGCACCGGATAGAGTTATTTTCAAGCGATTACATGACGATGGATCCTGATCATCCACCGAGGTTGTGGAATCTTGATGATCCCAGCCGACAGACCCTGTGGGGTCAAGCAGCGCCGCGGACCTGGTTTGAGGAGGGCTCCCTGTTTTCTGATACCGAGATCTACCCTCCGTCACTGAACGCCAAACCTATCATCGCGCCTGAATAGGCCCTATCCTGTGCATTGGCTGTAGCGATATCGAGGCAGATACATGACGTGTCCACCGATCATTAAGCGACTGTCAGACTATCAAGTCGATCCGCAGCGGGGATTCCTGCCCGCCCGATCCCCCATTTCGCAGTTGCCTGAAGGTTTCTCCGGTTGGGATCAGCTCGCGGCCAGACTATCGGACCTTCTTATCGCGGGACGATATCGGTCTGCCGTAGACAGACTCTCCATACCTGACACGACCAGATTGGAAACGGAGGCCCAACTGCAGAGGGCCATGTTGTTGCTCTCCGTATTCGGCAACTCTTACATATGGGGAGGACCTGAGACGGCAAGCGTCATTCCCCGTGCCCTCGCGGTGCCCTGGGCAGAGGTGGCCGAGCGCCTGGGGAGACCCATGATTATCTCCCATGCCTCCATTGTTCTAAATAACTGGTATCTGCTTGACGAAACTAAGGCCCTGGACCTGAGTAATATGGGCACGCGCCAGTTGTTTCTGGGAGGCATGGATGAGGCTTGGTTCTATCTGACAACCGTGGCAATTGAGGCCAAGGGAGCCCCCGCACTGCCTGAACTCGTCAATCTAAAAGCGGCGGTAGTCGCCGATGCTCCAGAGAAGGTAACGGATCTGCTTGGGTCTATTGCATTGGTCATCGAATCCATCTCGGATGCGCTCTCACGAATCCCCGAGCGCTGTGCTCCTTATGTATTCTACCACAGAGTGCGCCCCTTCCTGGCAGGCTGGAAAGAACCCGGCGTGCTGTACGAGGGCGTTTACGATACTCCCCGTGTATTGGCCGGCGGAAGTGCCGCCCAGAGTTCATTACTTCAGGCCATTGACGCAGGTCTCTCCATAGTACATGAAGACAACAAGACGCGACCATTCCTGATGGATATGCGACGGTACATGCCACCTGCGCATCGCAGGTTCATCGAAGATCTTGCTGGTGGCCCGTCCACCCACGAATATGTGAATGCGCGGGCTGCAAGATGTCCTGCACTTCGACAATCTTACAACGCCTGCGTTACAGGTTTGACCGAGTTCCGAAGACGTCACATGGAGATCACGGTCCGGTACATCACACATCTGGCTAATTCGGATGAAGGTACAGTAGGCACCGGTGGTACAGATTTTCTGCCATTCCTGAAACAGGCCAGAACAGAATCCCAACAGAACCTGATCGATTGAACAGATGTCTCAATGAAGTGGTACCGATCGAGCGGCAGATATTAACGTCCCACCGGATGGGAGATAAATATGTCCGATCAAGATTCGCGAACTGAGAGTCAATCCTCCCAATCTACAGAGCAGCCACAGCTGCTCCGGGTGCTGAGTGCCCGAACTGGGACGGCTCTGATAATTGGGGGAATCATTGGCTCCGGTATCTTCATGGTACCGAGCTCTGTGGCGTCCCAGGTGGGCTCGCCCTCGCTGAGCCTCCTGGTTTGGATCGCGGCGGGTCTGCTCTCACTCGCAGGTGCCTTCTGTTTCGCCGAATTGGGAGCGGCCATACCAGAGAGTGGCGGAACCTATGCATTTCTACGGAGAGCATATGATTCCGACATCATTGCCTATCTCTTCGGGTGGGCCTTTCTATTCATCATCATCACTGGAGCCATGGGAGCGGTCGCAACCACGTTTGCCCGTTATGCAGGTGGACTCTTTGCTATCGAAGATATGTGGACGGAGCGTTTCAT
>JABIQT010000993.1 GCA_018667995.1 Candidatus Latescibacterota bacterium | reverse complement strand
TTTGGTCCCCACGGCATGATCACCTGCCAGGGCGGATCCGAGAGATCGCATCCGTCATCCAGAAGGGCGAGACACTGGCCGCGGCCCCAGTTCAGCCGCTCGCCGAATTTTCGCCATGTAGCCTGGACCCCAATTCTCTCAAAATTCACCTTATGATAGGCTGAAATCCCATCGTGTGCCCCCACCGATTCAGTCATTGGGCACTATTTCCGTGGAAGCCGCTTTCGATTGATTTAACCATGGTATCCATAAGATGCTTTAGAACCTGGCCAGGATCTGTGCAAAGGCCCGCGTGCACCGGTGAAACTTGTATCACAGGACTGCGAGGTGTCACGAGCCAATGAAACCGCTCTCTCTGCTGTAATCCGCCTACAGGTCCCGCATCCTCACCTCCAGCACAGATCGTCGGAAACGTCAGCAAATTTTCCTGAACAAGCTGCCGATTCACAGAAGGATCCATGGCAAGGAGGCGCGCCTCATCCAGTTTGACGCGGGCCTCCAGGTATTTCCTGCCCGGACAGGAGAGAATGACGCCAACGTTGAGGAACTCCTCTCGTTCCACACGAGGGACCACTCGAATGATCCCATAGTCATAGGCGTAATGCTCGGGCACTTATGGCCTCCTCGTTGCTGAAACCGTTCTCATAGTCATGCTATCCTAACCGCGTTGCCATCACCCAGAACGGCTTTGCCCCCACCTCGTATTCAGTCAGATACTTCAGACTGCCGTCCGAGGCATCAATCTGATACGAATTCATGGTTCCCGCCTCCTCACCGGCACAATACAGATATTTCCCTGTGGGGTCGATGCTGAATGACCGGGGACTGGCCGGCACTGATACGTGACCACTCTGACTCAGCGTAGCGTCGGCGGCGATGTCAAAGGCCACCACGCTATCGTGACCTCGATTCGAGGCATAAAGCCACTTTCCATTGGGATGTATTTCAACATGAGCCGTGGCGCCACCATCAAGATAATCATTTGGCAGTGTTGAGATGTTCTGAAAGATCTCGAGCGTGCCTCGCTCCGCATCATAATGGTGTGCAGTGACGGTGTTGCCCTGCTCATTGACAATATAGGCCACATCACCGTTCCGATTGAAACAGATATGCCGGGGACCGGTCTGGCCGTCCGGCGGCGTAAGATATGAGGGATCATTAGGTGACAGGAGGCCGCTGTCCGCATCGAATCGAAACTGATTTGTTCTGTTGGTGGGACATACATGCGGCACGAAGACGAAGGAATCGCCATCCGTTGAGAGGATAGCGTGTGCTTTTTCTCCCGTGTCAACGTATTGAACCAATTCCAGGATTGCACCATTTTCTGCCAGGCGGTGCACTGTCACGCCCCCACCACCGTAGTAAGCGGTTAGCAGAAACTTCCCCGTCAAGTCGACCATGAGATGGGCCGGAATCGCTATCCCCGTGTCGACCTTGTTGATCAACCCCAATTGCCCCGTATCTTCGTCCAAATCAAAGCAGGCCAGTGTCGTAGACTCAACGTGGGCATCGTACATCACTGTTCTACTAGGATGAAGGCAGAGGGCGCCGGATGGCCCATGCGCGGGACTTGTAGCTCGGAGCGTAAGCCCACCTGTCTCGGACTCCAGATCGTAGGTTTTGATTACTTCATCGCCGGTCAAAGAGACGAAAACGACTGTTCGCCCCGATGCTTCATTAGCCATTATGTATTCTCCTGAGATCTTCTTCCAATTGATTATGGTATCAAAAATACCGAGGTCGTAAATTCAGAACCCGGGTGCTGATTTCGGTAAGGTATCAGATCCATGGCACCTACCCACCTGGGATCGTTCAAACGCATTTCTACGGATTCACTTTTCCCTCTATTGCCCCTTCGATGCGCATGGATACTTGATTCTGCACATACCCGATGACAGTGAGGTTCTCTGATACTACATCACGTGGAACAACCAACGTCAATGATCCGCTTCCAATCGGCACAGTTTTGAAGAATCGCACCACATTGAAATGGGGCAATCGCCTCCCCATATTCTCTCCGGCAGCTACATCCTGGTGCGTTTCTCTTTGGACGAGAGCCACGTTCAAGACCAGATCCTCGGAGGCATTCATGGTTTCATAGACCACGTCCCACTCTGATTCAGAACGCCTTTGAACTTCGAGAGATATCTTAACGGGCACTCTCTGTGACAAAGCGCGCGTGATGCTGGCCTCTGCTTCAACGGCACGATGGCCCACAAACTGGTCGGTGCCATTCACAATCATCTGCGGTGTGTAGATGCTCTCAAGCCCCATGGTCCTACCGTAGGCTCGCTGTCGCTCCGAAGATTCACTGCTACTGAACGGATCGTTCCAACCCAGGGAATTCCAGTAATCCACATGGAAGGCCAGTGGAAATATACGTCGTTGCGAGGCCCTGGCATCCGCCTCAATCTCTCCCAACAGCCGGTCAGCCGGCGGACAACTGGAGCATCCCTCGGAGGTAAACAGCTCGACGACCGCTACAGGCTCAAAGGTATTGGGTTTTATGGCAAAAACAGGGGGGCCTGTCACACCTACGAATAGTACAGTCAAACAAGCGTAGAGCAATACGCTGCGTCTATACATCGAGAAGCCACCTATCATTGGCATAACCGTATCTGAGTTGAGATAGTATTTGCTGTCAGAATTCGTTAAACACATCGTGGCCCGGGCGCAGGGAACAGTCGGACCGAATGGGTTCACCGGGCAAGTCTTCACGACCGCCGGGGCTCTGATGGAGCTTTGCTCCGATCCAACCTATCTTGCGTTTCTTGAGCTCGGACAAGGTAAACCTGATATTGGACACATGCCAGGCATCATTATCCGACGGCCAGCAAGTTTCAGTAGCAACCATCGGTTTACCCACTTCCGCCGATAGCGCCGAATAGTCGTCCAGCATCTGCAGAAACGCAGTTTTTTCCAGCTCGTTATCCAGGTCATGCACGAAGTAGGGATGAATCAATAGTATATCGCTGATCCCGGCGACCCTTTCGAGCCCAGGTCTTCCAAAATCCTGAAGCACGCTGACACCTATGGGTGCATCCGGGCCGATGGACTTGCAGAGCTCGTACCCACGCTGCAACCAGTCGTACTCGCCTTGCTCGATATGTTTCACTGCGTCCGGTATACCATCTTGACCGTAACTCCCTGGGGCAAAGGGAAATGGCTCATTGCATAGATCCCAGATATTGATCCGCTTGTCCCGCCCGTAGGTGGTCAGAAAAGCGGTAAGATAGGCGTCAAAAATCGAAGACCAATTACCTTCCGCGCGTATCGTAAACCAGTTCCAACCGGGCATGAAGTGGTCTGCATAGATGTTTCCCATGGCCGGGCACCGTGAGAATAACGTAGGAATCACCTGGAGACCAAGCCTGTCCGATATACTAAGCAAAGACTCGAAGTTCTCGAGATAACGTTCCGGGTGCACGTTATGTACGTCCCATGAAAGTTGTACCCGGATCGTATTGATTACAGGAAAATGAGATTTTGCCCGCGTCAGTTCCAGTTCGGCGCGGTCAGGATCAAAATCTATCCAGGACGAGAACGAGTAATCGGGTTTCAGAAAATAGTTGAACCCTTTGATGGTGCTGAAATCCGTCATGTGATGAAGTACCTCAATTGTTACCCTCCAGTGCCGCCGAAGGGAGTTTCCCGGTAGATGATCTTGGGCGTGACTTTGCCAAGGCTTCGATGATGCCCACCGGCCGAATCTTTGGTGGCGTCTCCTGATGTATTAATGTCTGTATATCGCTGTGTCAACTCTTACCAGACACCACACGCACAAACGACCAGAATGGATCTCAAAAGCTGGCGCAAGATGGGGTAAAAAAAGATCTGAAGGATAATCGGGAAGGGCACTCTTATACGCTGTGAGAACCATACCGGTCTACAACCGGTGGCCGAACGTAGCCGGACCAGGATGTGGCGACGGGAGTCTGTGGTTCGAGATAACAGAAACAGGGGGACGCGGTGCCAGCGATGTACGCCATCAAGGAATCAGAAATAGGGTTACGGGGTGCCGCTCATAGACTACCTGTAGATCGGCTCACTCAAATTGCAGCGCATCAACGGGGTTGGTCAAGGCAGCCCGAATGGCCTGATAGCCTACGGTGGATAAGGCGATGCCAAGAGTTAATATGCCAGAGAGTACAAAAGTACCCATGCCAATCTGGTCATGATAGGCGAAGTCGCTCAGCCAGGCATTCATGACGATATAAGTGACCGGAATGGCTACAAGGTTTGCAGCGAGAACCAGCTTCACAAAGTCCCACGATAGCATACCCACGACGCCAGCCACCGAAGCACCCAGAACCTTACGGATTCCTATTTCGCGCGTGCGCTGCTCTGCGGTAAATGAGATCAGCCCGAACAGTCCCAGGCAAGCAATAAAGATCGCCATGGCTGAAAATGTGCCGAATACCTGGCTCAGCCTCTGCTCTGACTGGTATTGTCGATCAAGTGCTGCGTCGAGGAAGAAAGGCTCGAACGGGAGCGTGGCGATGACGGTATTCCAGACGCCTTCTATGGCGGCCAATGTACCTGGTATGTCCTCCGATTGAACCCTGATTGACAGATAACCAAACCAATCCGGCCAGACTCCCATGGCCAGCGGTTTAATAGACTCCTGAAGCGTCGTCACATTGAAATCACGGACTACACCCACCACTTGTCCAGCTTCCCTTCCTCCCAAGGAAAACTTGCGCCCTACAGCGTCATCTGGACTGTTCCAGCCGATGGCTGAGACGGCGGCCTCATTCAGGATGTAGCCTTTGCCGGACGCGTCAAGTTGACGGCCAGAGTCGAAATCCCTGCCAGCAACGAGTGTGGCTTTATAGGTTTTGGCAAAATCGCTACCGACCAGAAGGGAGGTTATCCCACCAGACGCCGGTCCATCATCGCGTTCCGTATTGTAGGAGAGCGAGGTAAACATTCGTCCTGGAATATCTCCGGAGGCGGTGATCCGATCCACGGAGGGAAGTCCTTCAAGTTCTGACTTCAGGGCTCCATATCGCTGCTGTACGATGGGCTCCCAAAAGAAGGGCACGACGAGAATTTGCTCTTTATCGAACCCCATATCCGTGGTCCGCAGGAAGTTCAGCTGCTTAAAGGCAATGTCCGTACCGGCGATGAGGGCAATTGAAATCGCAAATTGGAGGACCACCAACCACTGGCGCAACAGTCGTCCCGATCTGCTTGCCTGCACCTTTCCCTTCAGGACTCTCGCAGGTTCAAATGCAGATAGATATAGAGCCGGATAGCTACCGGCGAGGACTCCAGAGAGCAGGATCATCGCGCCAATAATCACAGCAATCTCGAAACTGAAAATCGCGCCCACCGCAAGTTGTTTTCCTGCGATCTCGTTGAATGCGGGAAGGGCGAACTGCACTATGACCAGAGCCAGGAGTGCGGCAAGCACCGCGAACACAACTGACTCTCCCAGAAACTGGCTAATCAATTGACCACGGACAGCACCAACCGCCTTTCGAAGGCCGACCTCTCGAGCCCGACCGGCGGACCGGGCAGTAGCGAGATTCATAAAATTGATACAGGCTACGATCAGAATGAAGATGGCGATACCACTAAAAAGGTACACACTGGTGATGTCTCCGCCGGTTTGCAGATCGTGCTGCCGGTCGGAGTAGAGGTGGATATCTGTAACCAGCTGAAGGGGCAACGCTATGCTTGTACCTTCTGAAAGCCCCGGTGATATATTACGCTCCACAAAGGCTGGTATTTTGCTTGCCAGCACGGAGGAGTCTGTTCCCTCGCGAAGCAGCAGATATGTGTAGTAGATATTGTTTTGCCAGGTATTCAGCGCATCCGATCCGTAGAAGGTCTCGAGCGCTCCGAATGACATCAGAAGCTGGACCTGGATATGCGAGTTAAATGGAATCGGTGCAAGCACCCCGGTGACAGTGAATTCGTAATCCTCCCTGATGGTAATCGTTTTGCCCATCGGATCTTCGTCACCAAAGTACTTCCGAGCCGTCTCAAGGGATAGCACGAGCGAGAACGGATCCTGAAGCGCGGTAGAAGGATCCCCCTTGATCAACGGGAAGGTGAATACCTGAAAGATCTCTGAGTCGACCGCATAGAATCCATCCTGCTCATAGAACCGCTTATCACCGTGAGCGGCGATACCACCAAAGGTCTTGAAACGCACTGACTGTTCCACCTCGGGGAATTCTGCCTCAAGTTCGGGTCCCAGCAAGGGCGCTGTTCTGGCCGCGCTACTGACACCGGTGTCGGAGCTATAGTCGTTCGTAACGCGATAGAGCCGATCGGCACGGGTATGAAAACGATCCCGGTTGAGTTCATCCTGCACGTAGAGCATAATAAAGATGCAACTGGAGAGACCAATGGCGAGACCCAGTATGTTTATTACGGCATAGGCCTTCCGCCGTCTGATATTACGAAGAGAAATCTTCACATAGTTGAAGAACACGATCAGTTCCTCCTGGAACATATTTGGATAGTATCTGAGTAGCGCTGCCAGGATAGACTTCCATTGGAGTCATTCGGTTGGGTACATCTCGCACAATAACAGCTGCAAGGCATACCTAGAGAAGCGCCATAGCACATCGTCCCCGTTTTATTCGCTTCTGCACGAACACACTGGGGAAGAGAGGCCATATGCCTCGTCCTTGTCATGACCATTCCTGCTGCAAAGACGTGAGTATTGTGGCTTGCTGTGAAGGTCCCAGGTTGGTACCTGGCCAGTTTCGGAGTGTTCCGTAAGAGTGATCACAAATAAACGCAGTCAGGACAATTGCCGGTAAAATATCACAGAAATGGATCCGCCGTTGCCTAAGAAAAGGGGCTATACCCATATCTGTTTGTAAGCCTGTGCACATCTACCTTCGCCTATGTGGCGTCCTCGTCACTCCAGATTTACCACTTGGTCCGCGGTTGTGTTTTCCAGCTTCACCGTAGCATGTTAGTCAAGGGTATCCCCGCTCAGGACAATGTGTGCTCAGTGAACGGACGCCCGCATATGCTGCGACTTCCAGATCCATGACGACCTCCCTCTTCGGGCACCATAGCTCGGAGTCCACCGAGCGCTCCCGATGAGTCTGGTATCTCCAGCTTTCCACCCTTAGGCACAGGGCGCAGTCGAACGTTACGGCGGGCGTGCCAGAAACGGCTGAATCGATCCACATCCCAGACTGGGATGCCGGCACTATGGGCGTAGGCCAGCACTGGTTCCCAGAGCGCAGCGCTATAGGTAGCGAATGAGACGGGATGGGCATTTACGCACAGCATGCTATGCGTAGCGCGGGCATTCTGTTTCATGATGTCGGTCACGCAGGTCACGCCCTGATCAGGAGTGAGGTCCAATGACCATTCAAATCCCTGTCCGCCCAGGGTAGTCTCATCGGAGAACTGTGTGGGAAGCTGAAACATGGCCAACACATTGCCAGAGAGATCAGCGAATTTCATGGGAAGGCCGGATCCGGTCATGTAGTGTTTGCCCTGGGGAAGCAACGAAAACCAATTGGTATCGAATGTGAATCCGTGACGGGCCTGTATTCGAACACCATCAAGATAACCGGCCCAGGTTATGCAGTGGTTACGAACGGACGGTGTGGGAGGCCGTCCATAGGTATCTCGGAACTGCGAAACATGCGTGCGTAAACGGTCCTCCCATAGAGGAAGTGTGGGAGGTGGAAGATCCGGATGAATCGAGAAGTCAAACCCACGGATGGCAAGATCCTCAAACCAGCCCGGATCCATGACGCTGCGCTCCTGAACCAGATAGAACGTGAGCCCTGCTTCATGTGTCTCACACGCATCAATCAAGGATTCAAACTGGGGCCGGGTGGACCAGTCGTCGTCGGAAGTGAACGTCATCATGGTGTCCACGCCGTCAGGAAAATACCATAACCACGGTAATACCGAATCGTCCGGCCAGGCTCGATGAATCAGCTCGCGCAAATAGTGACAATGCAGGTCCGCTACTGGCCAGACTGAATCCTGATCCATCTGCCAGTCCTGGAAGAGATCCGACGGTCGCATACGATCAAATCCTGAACTTCGAAATCCCCCGAGCAGAGGGTTTCCCTGGCGCAGCAGGTATACGCAGGCCGCCACATCATAGGCCAGAACAATTAAATTCCCCGCCCCCTTGTGTATGTGAAAAACCGCTCCATCTCCGGTCGCTTTACTGTCGGCATCCATCAGCGGAGCGAGCACTTTATACTCCCCTTTGCTTCCTGTGTATCGCTGCGACCACCCTTTGAGCGGCAATCCATGATCAGGAAATCCCTCAATGCTGATCTTCATCCTTCCGTCCGCGACCCCGAGTTTCCGGGATACCAATCCCATGGTCGCAGC
>JABIQT010000991.1 GCA_018667995.1 Candidatus Latescibacterota bacterium | reverse complement strand
TGGCGAGATGGCGGCCATAATTGCAGATGAGGCATTTGAATACCTCGATGCGCCCATTAAGCGATTGGCCGGTCTGGATACTCCGATTCCTTTTAGTCCACCCCTGGAAGAATTCTTTCTACCTAATACAGAGAAAATCACCAAGGCCCTAAGAGATCTGGCCGGGTACTGATCGTTGATTTTGGTCTATTTGGAGCAATCATGAGCGTAGATGTCGTGATGCCAAAGCTCGGGGAGAGTGTCACGGAAGGTACCGTGGTTCGTTGGCTTAAGAAAGAAGGTGAGGCCATCGAGCGTGACGAGCCGATCCTTGAAATTGCCACCGACAAGATTGATACGGACATACCTTCCATCTCGGATGGTGTGCTTAAGCAGATCTTGATTCAAGAGGGTGAAACAGTTGAGGTCGGCGAGATCCTCGCCGTAATCGAGATACCAGGCACGGGAGATTCCGCGGGGATTGACGGCACAGAAGTTGAAGAGGTCGAATCCGACAATGTGCTGGAAGAGACGACGACCGATTCGAGTGTCAGGGGAGCCGTTGGCGCCGAGGGTGTAGCGCCGGTTAGATCACGCGACGGCAGATTCTACTCTCCACTGGTGAGAAGTATTGCCCGACGAGAAGGTCTGACAACGGATGAACTGGATGCACTTTCCGGTAGCGGCAGAAACGGCCGGGTTACGAAATCCGATCTCCTTTCCTATCTGGCCAGTCGCGACAGCTCGACCGGTGCCGATTTTGCGTCCAGTCCCCTCTCGAAAGGTCCTAACCTTTCATACTCGGCGGATAATGCGGATGTGATAGCAATGGACAACGTACGTAAATCCATTGCGGAACATATGGTACGCAGCAAGGCGACCTCCCCGCACGTTACCTCCTTCACCGAAATCGACATGACTCATGTTTCAAGTTATCGTGAGCGTGTCAAGGAACAGTTCCTTGAGCGTGAGGGCTTCAAGCTGACACTGACCCCGTTCTTTATCGCTGCCATTGTTGAGGCACTGCGCTCCAATCCGATGCTTAATGCGTCCATAGACGGCGAGAATATCGTCCAGTGGAAAAACATCAATCTCGGTTTGGCGGTCGGTCTGGAAAAGGGCGTCATCGTACCGGTAATCCGGAATGCGGAAGAAAAGAACTTCATCGGTCTGGCCCGTTCTGCTTACGACTTCGCCCTACGGGCTCATAGCAGAAAGTTAAGTCCAGATGAACTTCAGGGCGGCACCTTTACGCTAACCAATCCTGGGATGTGGGGTACCATGTTTGGCACGCCCATAATCAGCCAGCCGCAGGTAGGGATTATTGCCACGGGTTCGGTTACGAAGCGGGTCGTTGTGATGGATGACGACAGTATGGCCATCCGTTCGATTATGTACATGAGCCTGTCGTATGATCATCGCGTTGTCGATGGACTCAATGCCGCGCGGTATACACAGGCCATTACGAAGAAACTTGAGCAATTTGATCTGAGCGAGGTTGGTTTATAGCGGATGCCGATTCTGATTCACGTTGTCAGGGGGCTGCATGGCCGAGATTCACGTCGGAACCATGGGGTGGACCTACAAAGACTGGGTCGGTTCGTTTTATCCCGGTGAAATGGGTCAGGACAATTTTCTGGATTTCTACTGCCAGGTCTTCAGCGCCCTGGAGATAGACAGTACTTTCTATTTCATCCCTAAGCCGTCCGTAGTTTCAAATTGGTACGCAAGAACACCTTCCGATTTTGTCTTCACAGCTAAAATGCCCAAGCTCATCACCCACGAGCGCCATCTAATGGACTGCGATGAGCTCGCAGAGAATTTCATGGTGAGCATAGGCTTGCTGGGAAAAAAACTGGGCTGTGTGCTCATCCAGCTACCAATATCCTTCCGTCAAAACCACGGCACGTTCGACCGAGTAGCCGATTTCCTCGCACAACTTCCTACGGACGACTTTCGTTTTGCTGTCGAATTCCGTCATCCTTCGTGGATAAGTGCGGAAGTGTTCACCTTGCTTGGTCAACAATCAGTTGCGTGGGCCATTCAGGATAGCGTCGGTGAGATGCCCATCTGTCCGCAGCTGACCACTAATTTCTCCTATATCAGGTGGATAGGAGACAGCATCGACGAACGCATCGACCATGTTGGCGCACCAGTGGTCGACCGGTCTCACGACCTGATCCGATGGTCGGACAGGATAAAGCGTGATATTCTACCAGAGGTCAACGCCCTGTTCTGCATGTTCAACAATCACTACGAGGGACATGCGCCCAGCAGCTGCAACCAGATGAAGCGCCTGCTTGGTCTTGAGGCCGTGGATCCGGACATCGGCCACCAGATGTCACTGTTTTAGGCACCTGACGATTGGGCGAGCACCTTCACGTATTCACTGACTGTCGTTTTCAGTCCCATCTCTAACGCGTCTGCGATCAGGGCGTGTCCGATGGACACTTCGAGAACACCGGGCACCGAGCTACAGAAACCACCAAGGTTATCCAGGTTTAGATCGTGTCCGGCGTTGACACCCAGTCCAAGATCACGTGCACATTCTCCCGCTTTGATGAACTGCTGAAGCACCTCATCTGCAACGGAACCGCCTTTTGCGAAGGCTTCTGCGTAAGGTTCGGTGTACAATTCTATTCGATCTGCACCGGTCGCCGGCACCAGGCTGATCTCATCGGGATCAGGATCCATAAACAGACTCACGCGACATCCCAGATCTTTCATTTCCTGGACAATGGGTTTGAGTTTGTCGACGTTAGTCGATACCTCCCAACCATGATCAGAGGTAAACTGATCCGGATCGTCCGGAACTAATGTGCACTGGTGTGGTGGCGTTTTTCTTACCACATCTAACAGATTATGGTAGGGGTTGCCCTCAATATTGAACTCTGTTTGAGGGTAGGACTTCAGGAGGGCGTACAGATCGTCGACGTCGCCTGGCGTAATGTGGCGCTCGTCCGGTCGGGGATGGACCGTGATCCCATAGGCACCGGCATCGATCGAGATCTGTGCCGCTCGCGTCACGCTCGGAATGCCAATGGTGCGCGTGTTTCTCAATAACGCTACCTTGTTGACGTTTACACTTAGTTCTGTCATGTTCCTGCCCCCTGGTTCACGCCGCGAATTGTAGATGCTTTGGAAATCTATTCACAAGTTGTTCGTTTTTCCTTTGAGATAATGCTCCCATGATAACGTCTGAATTGGCTGGAGAACAGGAGGAAATTGTTGACTGAAGAACAAATAATGGTGCGGTTAAGATCAGACTGCCTTTCACTGGAATTAGACAATCAGGGCATGATCAGGAGCATATTCGACCGCAAGGGGAAACAAGAATATCTGGTGGACTCATCTCCGACGCCACTACTCAGATTAGGGGTATCTGGGCGGCTTGTGGGACCTTCTAGGTGCAGCTATGATGATTCCAGTAGTGAGATCATTCTATCGTTTGAGAATAGTCAGGACGCTCATGTTGCTGTGCACGCACATGACACACATGTCTCGTTCACCCTCACAGCTCTGACAGGTGGGTCAGTCTCCCATGTTTTATGGGGTGGGTTTACTACTGCGATTACGGATACTATCGGGGAGACAATTGGAGTTGTTAGGAATAGAGACTTTGCGTTCGGCATACAGTCGCTCAATGTTCACACGATAGGGGGCCGACCGGAGGAGTTCCCAGGTCCGGGAAAAGCAACTGATACGGGCACCTCTACCGGGAATGTGAGCGAGGTTCGAGCGTTTAGTTCTCATCGTGATGGCGGCCTGCTCAATTCCAGCATTGCCCTGTTTGGGTGTCCGGCATCGAAGGCCCTCGAAACCATTGGCCAGATCGAAGTCGAAGAAGGACTGCCTCATCCGATCCTGGACGGAGAATGGAGCAAAACCGGGCCAGGTGCCAGAGGCTCCTATTTGATCACATCCTTCGGGGAGGACACCATTGACGTAGCGGTTCGGTTCGCCCAGATGGCCGGGTTCTCCTATCTATACCACGAGGATCCCTTTCAGAACTGGGGACATTTTGACCTCAGATCTTCAGATTTCCCCAGTGGCGATCCGGGGCTTGCCGCCTGCGTGAGACGCGCCGAAGAAACAGCAATGCGCATTGGGATCCACACACTGAGCAACTTCATCACGACCAATGACAAATATGTGGCGCCTGTACCGGATGCGCGACTCATGAAGTCCGGGCAGAGCACTCTCGTGGACTCCGTTTTCGCTGATTCGATGGAATTGGTTGTGGACGATCCCGACGCCTTTGAGGACCGAGGGGCCCTCGCGTCCGTATCCATAGGCGATGAGTTGATACGATA
>JABIQT010000881.1 GCA_018667995.1 Candidatus Latescibacterota bacterium | reverse complement strand
TTCGGGAAATACCCGCCTGACCAATAAGATCTTCCGGTTCGAATCCTCTCATATCATGTTCTTTGCGGCTCCAGCGCGTATGCTCCACAAAATCCTCAATGGTTATGAGACCAGTCAGCTCCGCAAAGCCGTGTTCGCCCCATAGAACCAAGGGAATTTCCCAATCCACCGCAACCTGAAATGGAAATGTACGAATTCCCGCGTGGTAATGCCATGTGAGGTCCCCAACTATCTCAAGCATCGACAGTGAAAGCCTGCGAACGGAGTTGCGGCCCGATGTGTACTGAATAAGATCGCAACCCGATCGTTCAACCAGATTTCTAAGATTTGCTAGACCAGCAGGAGTGTTCAAACCATGGTTATAGTGGCAAAGTAGTGGATTGAGCCCATATTTCGTTGTTGCTAGCCAGACTTGATAATGGCTGTCTTTTCCGCCGCTAACTGGAATTATGCAGTCGTGAGACATGCCTTTATCAAAAGCATACTTTTTGGCATCGTCAACTATTTTCGAAAAGAGGGATTCCCGCTCAGTCCAATCAACGTCGGCCTGTTTTCGGCTTTGATGATATCTGCAACCGCTACAAACCCCGAAGTCATCAAAGATGATTGTGGGTTTCGTATTCTCCGGGTAAAGACATCGTGCGCAGTATCTCATTACCTACCCTGCTTTCGTATCGGAATACCTTGATCCGCCAGGTACCGCTTTGCGTAAATTGTAGAATGTTCAGTGTAATGAAAGATGTTTGCCGCAGCAACTGCATCAGCACCAGCGGCAAGGCCATCCAGCATATGCTTCCATCTAAAGACGCCTCCAAATGCTATTACTGGAATCTGTACACGATCACAGACATTACGAACTTCTGACAGTACGTATCCTTCTCGGGCCCCATCATTGTCGATACAATTCAAAAGTATTTCTCCAACACCCAATTGTTGCGCTCGAGCGGCCCAATCCTTTGGGTCAATATTAATATTCCGCCGGCCTCTGTCGACGTAAACACTTGATTCCGCTGCACCGCGCCGGAAATCAATTGAAGCAACTATGCATTGGCGACCATATTTCTTAGATAAGTCTCGCACTAGTTGTGGATTATCAGCTAAGACTGTGTTGACCACGAGTTTATCCGCGCCACTCGACAGCAACTCCTGAGCATACTCTTTACTCTCAAGCCAGCCACCAACTGCTAGGGGCAGGAAGCACGCCTCAGACAGTCGCTCAAGAATTCGCAGAAAGTGCTGACGACCTGGACGTACAGGGGATACGTCCAATAAGATTATCTCATCAACGGACCATCTGTTGAAGGCGTCAACGGCATGAATAGCATCAGAATGGATTATATTCGTATGTTTGAACTTGATACTTTGAACAACCTGGCCGGAGCGGACAATGATTACGGCAATAACCCGAGTCTTTAGTCCTGTCCTATTCTGGTGAAGGCCTTCAGAAAATTGAGACCTGTTATTTGGCTTTTTTCTGGGTGGAACTGGACTCCCCATATAATTCCCTTCGAGAATACTGAAGTAAATTCGCTACCATGAGTTGTGGTCGCTACGATATCGGAGGAGTCGGAACAGTTCACACAGTAACTATGAAGAAAGTAGACATCTGACTTCTCCGTTAGACCATGTAATCCTTCAAACTCGGTTTCTCGTTGGATTGAAAGACTATTCCAACCCATATGCGGTACCTTCAGTGCTGATGTTCCCACATCGATCGGAATGACCTGTGCATCGAACCAGCCGAATCCCTCATACTTTCCACCCTCCTCCGAGTAACTGCACATCAGTTGCATGCCTAAACATATGCCGAGTATGGGCACTTGAGCCTCGGCGTGCAATTGTTGCAGAGCTTCTTCAAAGCCTGTATTTCGCAACGTTTCAGACGCCGCACCAAATGCGCCGACACCAGGCAGTATAATGTGGCTGTGCTGGTTAATCTGATATGGTGCAGTTACCAACTTTGGTTCAGCACCTACGTATCTCACAGCATTAGCAACAGACTTCAGGTTTCCGCAGCCATAATCAATAACTCCAACGCGTGCAGTCATCCCGCCAGACCTCTTTGAATATTCAATTCTTCTAACATAATATTACGCACGATACTCAATCCAGTGTTGAGGGGGCAGGCTTTATCCGTAGGTGTGGACGTCAGATATCCTCTTGGCCTGACATAGCAGTAGCAATAGTTCCTGTCCACCCACACGGACCACGAAGTCGCTCGGCGATCTCCGCGCGTAGGTTCCACGGAAGTACAAGGACTAGGTCTGGCAACTCATCGACAAGTACTTGTTCACTGACGATCGGGATTCGGCTTCCCGGGAGATACTTCCCGGCCTTCATTGGGTTGTTATCAACCACATAAGGCAGAAGATCGGAACGGATTCCAGAGTAGTTCAGTAGCGTGTTGCCTTTTGCCGCAGCGCCGTAACCAGCCACGCGCCGACCATCTGCGGCAGCATCAATGAGCAGCCTCAGGAGTCCGTTCTTGATCTTGTCTGCCCGATCTTGGAACCCCAGATAGAACGACCGTGTGAAGGCTCCGACTGATTCTTCCTGCAAACGCACTTCACCGACCGACTCCACAGGCCGGTGTGTCGGTCGGTCAGACCGCTGGGCGTAGACTCGAAGACTTCCACCATGTATAGGCAGTCGCTCTACATCAAACACGGTCAATCCTGCCGCCTCAAGAACCGCCTCCACCACCCTGAGCGATAGGTAGGAGAAATGTTCGTGATAGATCGTGTCGAACTGTGTCTTGGCTACAAGTTCCACGAGGTGCGGAAACTCAAAGGAGGCCACACCGTCATCGGCCAGGAGTCGTCGGCACCCAGAGACAAATCCGACCAAGTCGGGCACGTGTGCTAGCACATTGTTCGCAACAAGCAGATCAGCTGCAACCCCCTTAGCGACGAGGGCATCAGCGGTTGATGGCGTCAGGAAGACTTCTTCAACTTCCAGCCCCAACTCGCGAGCAGCTGCAGCTGTGCTTGCCGTCGGCTCGATTCCGGTGCAGTTCATTCCGCTGTCATGGAAATGCTTTAGCAATGTTCCATCGTTGGACGCAACCTCAACCACCCGGCTTGACTCCACCAGTCCAAACCGTCGGATTGCCTCCTCGCTATAACGGCAACAATGCTCTACCCACGTCGACGAGAAACCGCTGAAGTACGCGTAGCCATCGTCAAAGAGTTTGGATGTGTCGACGACGTCTTCAGTCTGCACCAACCAGCACGACTCACACACAAGCACGCGGAGTGGGAACCATGTTTCCGAGAATCGAAGGTCCTCCTCAGTGAGGAAGGCGTTTGACGGCGGTGAACTCCCAAGATCTACGAGGACCAGATCTGCGAGCTCACCACAGTGTCGACACCTCATGTCACCACTCCAGGCCAATCTTCATCAATCATCGGATGCTCCCGGTCACGGTCGGACATGACGGAAATCGCCTTGGGCCAGACAATATCAAGTAGCGGATCCTCGGCATGAAGCGCCCCTTCGGCCTCCTCGCTATACCGCTCACCATGCACATAGAGGAGTTCGCAAGCATCATCAAGTAGTTGAAAACCATGTGCGAATCCAGGTGGCAGGACAACGGAGATCCCGTCTCCCTCAATAAGCTCAATCGAATGCCAACTCAAGAATGTAGACGAGCCTCGTCGTACGTCTACGGCGACATCAAAGACCCTACCTCGGAGGCACGTGATGACTTTCGCGTCAGAATGCGGAGGCACCTGGTAGTGCAAGCCACGAACGGTTCCACGTCCAACGGTCACGGTGTGGTTCACCTGTGCAACCGAAAACCCCGGAACCAGCGAACGGACCAGATCTAGATCAAACAGTCGATCTAGTGAGCCCCGGTGATCCTCGTACGGCTCTCGTCGAAACAGGCCCAGCCCACTGATCGGAGTTTCACAGACCGAAGGTTCAGTCATTCAGATCCGACTCCATGACCCAAGAGTCACCGCTTGATGCCAATAGTTGGAACCAAATCGGACACGCGAACTGATGAATCAACACGCTCTGCACCGCGGCGACTCAATCCGCCCAGTTGGGCTTCTGTCCCCAATGTCACACATACTTGAAACACGCCAACAGGAACTGAGGACACCAACACCAAATGCCGCCAACAATGCCCATAGAGTTAGCAATCGGCGTCGGGGCCAGAAAGTCAACCCCGACAAAGGCCCGCAGTTACGAGCCTCGGACAATTTGTTCGCTCCCTGCTCCACCGCACTCAGGCTGGATTTCACTAACCACGACGCCTCCGGTCGTAACGTACTTTCGTATTGCTTACGCTAGCGGGCTCTCGCACCCCTAGAAGGACAGTGCAGCGCCGTCCAGTGAAATGCTGGTCATGCCGCGGGGTCGTCGCAACCGCTGCTACTGACACAGGTCTTTTGGCGCCTACCATCAACCAGGTGACAACGCTCCCCCTTACCCATCGAGTCGCCCACCGGCTTGCCCGTGCAGGTCTACGGGGCTCCTCATGGACATGGCGTGTGGCTCGACTCATCCAGCGACCACCTCCGCTAGGAGTGGTACGCCTTCCTGACGGTACGCCACTCATACACGACCCGAGCGACTGGACTTGCCGGACCGCCTACGAGGGCACCTACGAGCGTGAGATCCTCCGACTGCTAGTTGACCTGCTCGATACCGGCGACATCGTGGTTGATGTCGGCGCCAACGTGGGCATCATCACCGTTCGCTCCGCAAGTCTGGTGGGTCCGACGGGTCGAGTGATAGCGGTCGAGCCCTCGCCCCGATGCATAGGGCCTCTCACCGAAGTAGTCAGTGGCCTGGACCACGTGACCGTGATCCCCGCCGCTCTGGGGGACCAGGCTGGCACCCTTGAGTTGGCTGGTTGGGACAATCCCGACCATCGTGGTCTCGCGTCGGCGGTACCGGGGCATCGGGCAGGTCTGGCCGACAACTGGCACGAGGGAGCCAGCATCCAAGTAGAACAGATGAGACTCGACCGACTGCTGACCGACGAGGTGGGTGATGATACTGAGATCGCCCTACTGAAGATTGATGTCGAGGGCTTCGAGCCAGCCGTGCTCCGCGGCGCCCCCGGCCTTCTCGCCAGTCGACGAGTCAGGTCGGTGATCCTCGAGGTCACGACAACGCTCCCGGTCGACTGGGCAGGAGAGCTTCTGCATGCCACGGCATGCAACTACGACGCGTTCGCCATAGAGGAAACCGGAACGATCAGGAGACGACTCGTCCTCTCACCCGTCGACTCCGACTCAGCAACTGCACGAACCGCACAGTGGAACCTGCTGCTGCGAAGACGATGACAATCTCAGAATAAAGAGATCGCGCGAGTCCTACCACTGGAATGGGATACGCGTATCGTCAACCAAGCGGAGTTCCACATCCGCCGGGTCGTGGGGCCTATCAGCACAGTTGGCAATCAGGGCTGGCTTGTCGCTGATACATGTGAATCCGTACCAGAGGCCCTTTGGAATGCAGACTCGGTTGTAGTCGTCGGGCCTGCCAAGTTCCATGATGTCGATGATCCCACGAGACGGTGAGGACTCCCGATCGTCGTAGACGACGAAGCGGACGCGGCCGATCGGAACAGCGAGGTGCTGGGTCTGTTCCCTGTGTCGCTTCCAGGCCTTGACCGCACCCGGGACCATCTCGGAGAAGTAGCACTCGCCGAAGATGGTGAACTCAGGTGCGTCGCTGCGCATG
>JABIQT010000990.1 GCA_018667995.1 Candidatus Latescibacterota bacterium | reverse complement strand
GAAATGAGAACACCCCACGATGACCTGATTATGTCTCGCGATCCCATTACACAGTACGGGAACCTTGAGCAGGTCATTCGCGGAATCCGCGAGCAGCGTCCTCAAGATCTGAACGCCGAGACATGGCGCCAAGCTAATCCAGATGGTAGTTTTGATCAATGGGCATCCGCAGCAAGTGGCCACCTCCTGGCCTCCATGAACTATGACCCCGGCCCCTCGGAACTGGCAGCGGAGATATTAGAGCGTGAAGAAAGGGACGGCTACATACAGGAACGCGTTCTCTTCAATACGTCTCCGTGGGTCCGCGTCGATGGATATTTTCTTTATCCCTCCCAGAGAAGCGGGCCGGTTCCTGCCATCGTCTTGATGCACGCGTTCAACGGTCCAATGATCTTTGGAAAAGAGCGGCTTGTAAACACAGCGCAGGATCAACCCTACCTTGCCGAGCACAGAGTCACCTATTATGGAGATCGCTATCTTGCCGAAGAATATGTACGGCAAGGCTATGCGGTGGTTGTGATCGACGCGCATCATTTTGGAGACCGGGCACCAAGAGGATTCCACGGTATCCCTGAGTACTACGACCCATTCACCTTGACCCTGGAGGATTTTACCGAAGTCGATTCGCTGGTAAAATCACAGTTGTATGCCGGCCTACGGCAGCTGAACTGGGCCGGATCCACATGGGCTGGACTGAACTACTGGGATGATCGTCGGTGTGTCGATTACCTCCTTAGCAGACCCGAAGTAGACGATGCCCGTATTGGCTGCACGGGCTTCTCCGGCGGCGGTTGGCGTACGCAGGTACTAGCCGCTTTGGATCATCGAATCAAATCATCAGTCTGCGTGGGTTGGATGACCACCGGCGACTACCAACAGATTTATAACGTCGAAGATGCTGTGAATACATTCCATCTGCTTCCTGGGGTCTGGCACAGCATGGACGTACCAGACCTTACCATCCTCTCGGCACCGCAGGCGGGGATGGTAGTAGTAGGCAGCGAGGATCATCTCTTTCCACCGGAGGCACAGGTGGAAGCGGTTCGGCAGATTCAAAAGGGTTTTGAGTGGGCGGGCTGTCCGGACAACTTCCGATTCTACCATCCCGCGAAGCCTCATTGCTATGACGTAGACATACAAGGGAAGGCGTTTGAGTGGTTTGAGAAACATCTATAATCTCTGGTAACAATAAGTAAAAATGGCCAAATTCTGCGTCCCAATTACACTAAAGACTCACCGTATTAATCGTGCTTCGCACGGGATAGGGGCTTCGATGTCAGTTACGAAACTGCTCATTGTTTGCGTCGCCGCATTAGTGTTGTCAGCAAGTCAAGTGCGTGCTCAAGAGAGCTATAAGCTGCATGAAGGCACAATCGGGGGCGCCCAATTCGCAGTCGCAGAACCGGCAACTTGGAACGGAACCCTTGTACTGGTAGCCCACGGTCTTCGCGCCGCGGATGCTCCGATCGTGCACGGATTCAACCCCGATTACAAGGGCTATCGATACGTTATTCAGGATGGATGGATGATTGCGGCGACAAGTTATCGCAGAAATGGCGTGATCATTTCGGATGCCGTGACGGATCTCGACAATCTCCTCGGTCACGTCACAAAGGAATTCGGCACGCCGAAGCGAGTACTTGTGGACGGTAGTTCCATGGGTGGAATTATCGGCACATTAATGGCCGAACGATCGCTGAAAACCTATCACGGTGTTCTGGCGAAGGGCGCGGCATTGGGGATGAGTGATTCACGCACTCCATTCAAACTAACCTACACGCCGCAACTACCATTGCTGTTCTTGAGCAATCAAGACGAGGTCGCCCAGGTGCGGCGGTACGCCGAGAAAGTGGACAACGATTCCATTGCTCCCGTAGTATGGAAAATAGAACGCGACGGTCATGTCAATATCAATGCTCGGGAGCACGAGGCCGCACTTCGTGCTCTGGATCGTTGGGTCGGTACGGGTGAGGTCGAACGAAACGCGGAAGCTACCATGCCGAATCCACCTGCCATCTCAAAGGCCGTATTTCGCAACGGTGGCGCACATGGTAGCGTCACAGAAGTCACGTCTGACTTTGGCAATATCAACACCGATTTTATCATGGCAGACCTTGAAAAAATAGGTATTGATCGCCGGGATACTTTCACGGTGAAGTCTGGTAGTAACTCAGTTTCTGTTGTATTAGGCACTGACTATGGCGATGTCTCTCGTGGCGAATGGGTGGCCTTTATCAGCTGGGAAGGTATGCTCAGGATTGCACGGAATTTTGACAATGCAGCAGAGGGATTAGGATGCAAGACTGGTGATTCAATTAGCATCATGGCAATAGACCGGTAGCCTCCTATTCCGGACTCGGTACGAAGATATTCTCTGCATTGATGAGTGATCCGTCCAATCAACGGCTCTGTCTTAACGCGGAGGGACTGTCATCGGTCAACCGAGTTTTGTGACAGTCTCAGTTTGACGCCATTTGCTTCGAGAGTCTAAACGATGACGTAGCTGAGAGATGAATTCCGAACTGCCGAATCAGTGGATTTGAACCGAAGTCACTACTGAAAACTCGCATTATTGAGATCAGAAAAAATATCGATCTTTCTCGTCAAGGTATCTGCCGGCGTGCCGCAAACGTGGCGGATCACCGGTAAATGCACTCATGAACCCAAGTATGGCCACAGGCGCTACCAATAGAAGGAGTCTGAAAGATCGTGTCAACCGAGTCGATTGGACCTGACGGACCTGACGTAGAGATAGAAGAGGTTGTAACGCATCATGTACCCGCGAATAACGGAGCGGGGCCACTTTGGTGCTATGGATCGCCCCCAATTATTCGCAACGGAGACAGAGTCTATCTTAGTATTCCGGAAACGGATCCAGCGTTAGAAAGGCTTTGCAATACACGGTGGCAACTCCACTGTCGGGACGAAGATGGTTGGAAGGCCATTCGGCACGGTGACTATCACGACGAGCGCGAACCATGCCCCCTCGTGATTCTCCCCGACGAGAAAATTGGTATGTCGGTAAATCCTCTTCTGGATCCCCAATCTGAAGAACGGTCCGGACCGTGTTTGCCGCATCTTCTGGAGTTTGACACGGCGGACCTTTCGACCCCGCCTGCGGAGAGGATGCCAGAGTGGGACAAGGACTACAGCAGCTTCTGTGAGCACTCCTATAGAGGTGTCGGTATCGACCAGGCGAATGAGTTGTTGCTACTGCTGAATATCGACGATCATGAAGGCTATGCCTGGTCATTGATGGCTTCAGGCGGTTCGTGGCTTCGTAGCGGACACTTCAACTTTCCTATCCGTGCCTGTTATCCTCAGGTGGGCATGCATAACGGATCTGCCCATATCATGGCCGTTGGTGATATCCTGGAGACGAACCAGGAATGGAGTGATTTCAAACGCAAGCAGACTGGACGCGATTGGGATTACGACTTTCGACGTCTTTTTTACACATGGACCCCGGATGTCCGATCGGAAGAATTCTACCCGCCAATAGAGATCGATTCGTTTGAGGAAACGGCGGGCTATATCCGGAATCTGGACATGTGGATAGATCCCGATGGCGCAGTACATTTGCTCTACGCCAGTCGCAATATCTGGCACGATTTCATGCGTGACGAGTTCTTCCCCAAAGAACCGTTCGTCAGCCGACTGGAATACAGAGTCCTTAACGACGGCGTGATTGTCCATGGCCAGACGTTGGCGGTTCACACCAAGGACGAGCAAAACCCGAACGATACAGGTCCCTATTTTACGGCAGGGGCGTTTCACGTAGCAGAAGACGGCACATTGCGCGTCATTTTCACGCCCAAAGAAGCTGGCATGTGGCTCATGCAGGTCGCTCCCGAATCAACAGATCCTCCATCTTACATTAACATCCAGAAACCACTGTTATCCTTCGCGGCTCCGGCTAATCGCAACGGTTCTACTGCGAGCAACCATATAGATCTGTATGGTACAACCGAAGAACCCAATGCATTGAGCTATGTCCGATTGGGAATATAGCGCTCGGATGATCCCGACATGACCTCAAGAATAGCGTCCACTACGTTGCAAAGAACCTTTGAGGAAGACGGATATGTCATTCTGCGCGGCTATCTCGATACGGCCGAAATATCCGAGGTTTTGAAAAACGTGCAGCGTTACATAGAGACGGTAATTCCAAGAATGCCCTCGGAGCAGGTCTACTACGAGATTCCTGGCCAGTCT
>JABIQT010000940.1 GCA_018667995.1 Candidatus Latescibacterota bacterium | reverse complement strand
GGGAAATGCCATGCGACTGTCCCTGTCGGGCGTGAACATCTCTCCGGATGGGGCTGATTTCGGTAAGGTTCGTATCACTCGGCAGCTACGAGGATTCGAAAGTCTGACATCTGCGATATCTGGTCGCCTCGGAGTCCAATTGACCGATGTCACTCTGGCAAACGGACTACGTGGCGACGTCACAGGATCGGTGTCTACGTTGAGTACTGATGTATACGAGGCAAGCTATTCTCCCAATCTGTTCGATCTTTCCGCGGAGGACGCGGCCAAGCGCTTCATCGTACTGAACGACGGTCTGGCGGGGTTTCTGAGTCCTCGCCTCACTGCCGTGCTTGGTCATGCCACGAGGACCTATTCCAATACTATCTCCCTGGATGATGTCTATCAGGGCAGCGCGCGTTCTCTGGATATGCGCCAGGGATCTCTGGCTAGTGGTTCGTTCCGCCTGGACGTCCAGGATCAAACGATCCTACCAACCAACGCATTTGATGTCCAGGTCGGCGCCAATATTGGTGCCGATGGCCATTTGGTGGTCAAAGGCGCGGAATATGTCGATCGTCAGGAATCAGGATTTCAACTTTCAGTCACGGGGACCGTCTCAGACCAGGCCCCCCTTGGGGACGGTCTTAACTTCCGGAACAAGCCTTGGAACGATGTTGCCACGGCCGAATTCTCAAATTTCCTCGGTCTTTTTGGACCCGATGGCGAGATCTCGTTTGACGGAACGCTAAGTGGTGGGCTGGAATCCATAACAGATGCCACCGGAAATCTCAAGCGTCTCGAAATTCGGGTGATAAAAGAGGAGACACTACAGACATCGCCGATCCTTCTGTCCCGCCGCGAATCAGTTTATGAGATCTCCGCCGATGCCGAACGTCTTCGAGATATTGCCAGCACCGTGGTGACAGGTAGAGCGCTGCTGGAATTCATGGGTGGTACGCCTTCTCGCTTCGAGTTTGAGGCGAACACGTTCTCGTCTATTCTTCATCGATTCTTTACCAGGATATATGGGTTCCGTCGTGACGTCGAAGTAGGCTATACAGTCCATGAAACGATTCAGGAGCAACAGCCTGACAGTTCATTTCAGGTTACCGTAGAAACCGATGGTGTGGCAACCCAGTTACAGTTGCGCGTAGGGGCCGAAGTTCTAAAAGGTAAAAGGCTAAAAGCTGAGACCGGAGTCTGGATTAATGGGCGTCATTATGCCCTTGAGGAATATCTGGATGATCAGAATACTCCTCAAATTGCGCCCTCTTTCCAGGACATCGAATCGTATCTTCTGGATCAGATGGAAGATTCCTTCGACGGTGCATTCAGTCGCACCGTGGTTGCCGCCGCCTCGGGACAGAATCTGTTACTGCAGACCACCAACGCCTTACTGACCATTCCCCCCAATGTGCTCTCGCCAGGTACCGCGGTCGGTAATCTGAATTGGTCGTTTTACGGGAACAACTCATCCGTGTCCACACGGGCATTGCCAGTAAGAACTCGAAAATTGAGCGATGGCATCCGTAACAAGGCTCTGGAGACTACGGGACTGAGATATGGCATAGGTGGGTTTCATCATCTGACACCCGAGGGCACGGCTCTGGGTGCATTGGCGACGCTGGCCGTCACCTACGATGATCAAGATATAACTGGGTTGAATGAAACAGATCTTAGGATCTACGCCAATAAGGGCGATGTGAATGACTGGGTTCTGATTGGTGGTACAGTTGACACCGGATCTAACACCGTTACCGCGTCTATCGACACATTCTGGACGTATACTGTGGCGCCTCTTGCTCCGGGGGGCAGCCTTGTACTGGCGATAGAACCAGACACCCTTTTTGCAGGTGCCTCTGATACAGCGAACGTGGCCAGCCTGACTATTCTGAGTGTAGACAGTACTACTGTGGAAGATGGCACTCAAGTCACAATTCTCACAGATGGTGGGACCATTCTGGCGCCAGATCTGGACGCGGACATGTTCGGCACACAAATCGCGACAGCGGGCGGGAAGATCAGTTTCGGACTGCTTCCCGGGGAGGTATCGGGGCTTATTCACGTAGAGGCCAGGACCATATTCGGAAACGTGCGGGGTGAAGCTATACTCACCGTCGTCGATGACATTGCTCCGTCTGCGCCTGATAAGCCCAGTTTCCTAACCCGAAATGTGGACGCCATCGGACTCGGCTGGTCGTCCAGTTCGGAACCGGATCTGGCAGGTTACCGTGTGTACTTCGACACAGATACCTCGGGAACCCCCTACACTGGTACGGCTTCCATACTTGGCAGAGCATCTCCAGTCGATATCGGCTTCGACACCACCGCCGTCTTGACCGGGCTGTCCCCAGGCCTCACCTACTATGTGGCCGTAGCTTCCTATGATCTTTCGGGTAATGAGAGTGTCGTCTCATCGGAGCTCCAGGTCGAGACAGCCAGTCGGGCCACATCGACCATTGATACCCTGAGCCGTGAGGTCGTTTTCGATTTTGGCGATGCGACACGTATCAGTGTCGCGATCGATTCAGGTGCAGTCGGACAGGATTCCCTGACCGTTACATATTTCGGTGCTGCAGATCCGTTTCCGCATGAATTCTCCGGATTCACATCACCGTTGCTCTACCTGGAAATCACT
>JABIQT010000988.1 GCA_018667995.1 Candidatus Latescibacterota bacterium | reverse complement strand
CACGTACTCCACTTCCATATCGGCCAAATCTACCATCTCGGGTGAAACACTATTAAGCGACTCGGGGTAGAAGGCGTTAAGCGCAGCATCATTGTCCTGACCCGCTATTTGGGCATTGGCGGTTGTGGGCGCAGCATCAGGTATGCTGCCTATATATGAGCCAATGAGAATGCCTACTGTAAGTGTAACGACCATGAAAGCGGGGCGAGCCCAGACGCCCAGGCCTGATAACAGCGTATCCGCGACCGATGAGGGTCTCTGGGACGCTTGAATGCGTGCCTGAAGGCGCGTCCAGAGGAACTCGGGGGCATCCTGTGGAACAGGAACTTGTTCCCAAGCACGTGAAAGCGCGTCAAAATATGCACGGCATTCCCCGCAAGCTTCAAGGTGCGACTGAATTGAGATCCGCTCGGACTCGTTCACCTGATTGTCCATTAAGAGGATGAACTTTTCTTGGATCTTCTGATGGTTCATCAAGAGCTCCCGCCTGCGAGTGTGCAGGCCATAGGAAAAACTTATGGCAATCTCATCTGGGATTCACAAGGGGTTAGACATGATGCAGTCTGAATACCTTCGGAGTTTTTTGCGGGCAGTACCGAATGCGGCCTATCCGGGGCGCAGATCCTCCATGTGAGGGCGAAGCCCTTTCGCAAGATTCAGTTTTGCGCGGTGAAGTAACGATTCGATTGAGGGGACGGTGCTGGACATGGCTTGGGCTATCGCCTGATACGACAGTCCTTCATACCTGGACAATATCAGAGCCACTCTCTGTCTCTCCGGGAGCCTGTTGATGGCTTCCTGTACGATTAGTTCCAGTTCCGATTCTTCCAGTGCCTCACCCGGCAGACGGTCACGATCCATAAACTGCGCTCCACCCAAACTGTCTGCCAGTCCATCCAGAGAGAACCAACGCAAGCGCTTTAGACGACGCTGCCGGTTCAAACTCAGATTTACAGCAATGCGGTAGAGCCAGGTTCCGTGATCAGCCTCTCCCCGGAACGTCTCAAGCGCTTGATGGGCCTTGACAAACACGTCCTGCGCGATGTCCTCAGCTTCCTCACGGTTACTTAGCAGCCGTAGGCAGACATTGAACACTTTGCTTTGATGCCGCTCGAAGAGGAGCCTGATCGCCTCGTCAGGATCCCCCGGCAAGGTGTTAGAATTGACTTGTCTGTCAGTACCCGACATTTCGAAATGTCCATTTAGGCGCGTTGACTGGGGAAAGGCGTAATGGTTATATACCCCTATAGTCCAAATATCTTTTGGTTGTAACGCATTATACCCAATTGGACATTCCCGTCTATCAAGTTATTCCTCGCGTTCGTGAAGGGTTCGCATAATCTGATGGTGATTCATGCCTTCCGCGCGAAGCTTCGCGTAATCCTCACCTTCGATGCCGTCCCACTTCAGGAATCCTCGGATATCGTAAGCGCCTTCCTGACTTACCGGAAGTTTACCTTCTTGGATCATGTGATCCAGCGGGTATCCCTTCTCCTCCATGGGGAGGTGGATCACTTGATTTTGTCTCGCTGATTCGTACATGGCCATCATCACCTCCACGGTGACCCTCGCCTTGTTGCCGGAGCCACGGTGTTCTGGTCCACCTTCCAACCACTCCAGCAACTCTCTCGTCTGCGCTGCATTTGTGTTTCCACCGATAGCCGTGTCACCATCTTTCATGTTTAGATCTATGTCCTGCCACCCAGCCGTATCTGCGTTGAATAGATCGACCTTTGTCTCTTTTACATCCAGCTGCCCCTCCGTTCCTCTAATGAGGAAAGCACCTGCAGATGCTCCTTCCCTTTTCAGGTCTGACTGAATGAACAACTGTATGTTACGCTCCATTTGGATCAATCCCATGCAGGCATCTTCAATGGCTGTATCCCGCTCATATCGGTCCGTTTGCCGTTCCACTGCGCCCATGACCCATAGTGCGGCCGGATCATCGAGGACGAATCTGGCGCCGTCGATTGCGTGGGTCCCCCAGTTGGTCAAACCCTCGGCTACCGTGCAATTGACCCAATTGGGCTCGCCAATGACACCGTCGCGGATCATCTGTCGGGCCCTCTCATAGCCGGGCGTGAAACGACGCTGGTGGCTGATTACAAGCTTTGTGCCCGTCGCATCACAAGCCTCGATCATCTTTTCGGCATCGCCCACGCCAATAGACATGGGTTTCTCACAGATCACGGCTTTTGCGCCGCCCTTGGCAGCCGCAATGGTCATGTCGGGATGCAGGAGGTGCCAAACACAGACACTCACAATATCTGGCTTGATCTCCGCCATCATGGCTTCGACGGATTCAAACGCATGGGGAATACCAAAAGCTTCACGATACTGCTCACGGGCTGTTTCGATTGGATCCACGGCACCGATGACCTCGATATTATCGAATTGTTCATAGCCTTCCATATGCGCGTGGCCGATGCCACCGCAACCAACGATCGCGGCGGTATACTTCCGTGACATAGTAGCTCCTTGACAGATTTCAATGGTTGGAAAAGGGATCGAGTCCTGCTTCTTGACAAAGTTCAGTGCGCAAATATAATGTGATGTGGCTGATCTGTCAGGAGAAAGAACGGGACATCGAAGCCACCAGCAGGTTTGTACCGGTCCATGGCCCCTAACCGAGGATCATTGGAGTCGGGAGACGATTTCTGGTTAACAAAATTGGGAGAACAGGCAATGACGGAGCGTGAGAGATACCTTTTCGATCTTCAAGGGTTCGTGGTGGTGGAGGACGTTCTGTCCGATACCGACTGCGACCAGGCCATCGATAAGATCACAACGAATATGACACCCATGGAAAAGACGCCGGATGGATACGATGCAAATGGTACTTGGTACAACGCTGGGAGCCTGTTCAACTACGGGCAGCCATTCATCGACCTGATCGACCATCCGAAACTTGTGAGTGTATTGTCCGATATTATCGGACCAATGCTGCGGCTTGAGAGTGCCTACAGTTTCGTTCGGTATAAAGGATGTCCCCCATTTGAGATGCATGGCGGACATCGTGGAGGACGCGTCAATTTCCGATACTATGTACAGAATAACCAGATCCACACCGGACTGACCGTGGTCGCTTTTGCCCTTCAGGATATAGCAGGGGAAGATGGCGGATTCGCCTGCATTCCCGGCTCACACAAATCAGATTTTGCCGTGCCGGCAGATGAGCGAAAAGAGTTATTTGCTCACAACGGACCACTGGTGCAGAACGTCCCCATGCCCAAGGGGTCTGCGACCATTTTCACCGAGACACTTGCGCACGGTGCCGCAAGCTGGCAGCATGAGACCCCACGCTATGGATTATTCTACAAGTACAATGACCGGGCGGCCATCTATCATGACCAGAACGACAGACGTCCCGATAAGGCAGCCATCGATATGATGACTAAAGAACAGAGATGCTATTTCAACACAGCATGGCAGGCATTCGGTCCGGAAAGAAGAAACCGTAATGATGTACCGGATTGGGAGTAGTATGCTCGCCACCACCACGATTGTCTGGCAAATCTATGCGGCAAAGAATTCGGAGATATCTTGTGGTGTTTGGCAGATGTGGTCCGCTCCGGCATTGAGCAGTTCTGCTTCGGAACCGTAACCATATGTGACACCTATTGCCTGGCAGCCGTTGTTCTTTGCACCAACCATATCATGGTGTCTGTCACCTACCATAGTGGCTTCGACCGGCCGCAACTGTTCAATCTCAATAATGTGCCGCAAAAGATCGGTCTTCTGGTCCAGGTGACCGTCCAGTTCACTGCCATATATCCCATCAAGATATTGGGCCAATCCAAAATGGGTCACGATCGCTGCTGCGTATACGCGCGGCTTGGATGTGGCCAGTAGGAGACGGTATGTCGGGCTCAGTGTTTCCAGCATCGCCACAATTCCGAGATAGACAGCGTTCTCGTACATACCAACTTCTACGAATCTTTCGCGGTAACACACCATTGCCTGCTCGATGAGATCGGCACGATCGGTATTTAGGAGCAGCGCGAAGGTCTGGCGGAGAGGTGGCCCGATAGCAGCTTCCAACGCACGGGAGGGGGCCGGCGGGGCGTCAAGCTGGATCAGTGCATGCTGAATACACCGGGATATTCCCTCTTTGGGATCGGTGAGGGTGCCGTCAAGATCAAACATTATAGTGGTGACTGGATGCATGCTTCCAAATTCCGGGTCTCGGACTAGCTGTTCGGGTTTTCCATCTCAAATCCCATCTTTTTACGTTCCTCGCAAAGTGTTCGTGTCTCTGACATGAACGCCTTGAATTCGGGCGTGACCGCCCCGTCATGAATGGTTGCCCTCCGTCTGTAGGGCACATAATTACCTATATGCCAGAGTGTATTCCTATAGAGGGCGAAGTCGCCAGCGCATAGGTGGAGCTGAACGGCTCCAGGCATGCTAAGCGTATAGTCCATACATACGGATTCGCGCTCCTCTGAAGTCATGCCATCCAGGTCCGGGGCCACAATGGGCCGGTCTGGAAACAGATCCGCCTCCCGTTTCAGATCTCGGCGTAAATGGCTTCCGGGAACTACCCAGGTGCACGAATCCTCGTACAAGGCACAATTGATCTGATTGAAGTAATTCGGATCCGAGAAAACGGCATCCCATTTCTCGAGCGGCAGTCCCATCGCATTGTCCCTCCAGTCACGATGCCAGTTTGTGCACCAAGGCTTGTCCCGCGGTTCCAGCAGGATGCCAAAGAGGTCTCGGTCGCCGTGCCGGTGTCTGGGTGTGAGGATCCGAGAGATTGCATCGATGAGGGCGGGTAGGTCTCCGTAGTCGATGAATGGTTGCTGATCGAGATCATATTTGCCTACGGGCTGAAGCCTCTGGATCTGTCCGCCGTTTTGTTCCCTTGCGAGCTCAACAGCCTTGTCTGAAACGCGTCGCAGATCTGCTATGAGGGACGGAGGCAGAATTCGCTCGAAGACGGTATACCCTTGTGTGTGGTACTCGTCGATGTGTCGATCGCTGAAGGTAAAGGGCATGATCTTTCCCCTGTCTGATTTCGCTGGAACCTGAATGAGTTGACGTCTGTTTCAAAGCCTAATGTGCTTGACTTGCCTCGGCAAGCATTTCTATTTTGCCCGGTCAAGTACCTAATCAAACTAACATAGAGTCATTCTCAATCAGCAAAGGAGCCAATGATGGGATGCTGTAACTCAACTGTTGTAGCCGCACCTGTGGAGGACGTCTGGGCAGCCGTCAGAGATTTTCACAATATGTCCGCTTTTCCCAACGTAATCCAGAGCGTCAACGCCGTGGGTGATACTTTGGGAACGCAGATAGGCGCCAAACGAGTACTCAACGGGGTCTTTCATGAAACCCTGGTGGCGCTCGATGACGATGCGCGGGTCCTTCGCTACAGTATCGACGATGGTCCCGAGGCGGTGTCTAAAGACAATGTTTCCGGCTATATCGGCGAACTCAGCCTCTATCCCGTCACCGATGGCAACCATACCTTTGCGATCTGGACTTCAGGCTGGGAGAACAGTGGGGGGGGCGTGGCCGAATTCTGCGACCCCATTTACCAGGCTCTGCTGTCAGATTTGAAGGCATCGTTCGCATAGTCTTTCCGTTCAAGAAACCGGGCACAGAATCTTGCGCCCGGTTTCTCAATACACCTCGTACCGCTATCCCACCTCTACGTACTTATCTTTCAGCCAGCTCGCCTGTCAGAATGTGCCTTGTTGAGTATGCGATCCATTTGGTGATCGCAGTTGGCCAACTGATTGGTTCCCCATCTACGGAAGATCTGCAAATAGGTCGATCTGTTGCTTACCAGGAAGGCGAAAGTGTGCTATGGAGAGGCTCGGCCTGTTCGATTTGAATCCGGAGCGACGGCGGGATATCTCAAACAGATCTTCCAATTGCTTGGCGCCGGCTCCCTGCCCCTTCATCCTCTCTCCGTAATTCGTCAGATTCAACTTGTCGCCATGCATTTCTCGCTGCCGGTTCATGACCTTTTCCGCGCGATCCGGATAGTTGGCAGATAGCCAGGACGAGAATACATCTTTCACACCGTAT
>JABIQT010000986.1 GCA_018667995.1 Candidatus Latescibacterota bacterium | reverse complement strand
GTTGATATCTATAAGGTGGTGCCGTATCGGATATTAGCGGGAAATCCAAGATCCTAAAATAAGACCCAAACGCTACCTTGTCAAGCCCACGGTCGATGTTCAGGTGCCGTCGCAGAAGGCGACCACTCTTTCTATAAACTCCGTAAATACAGCCTGATAGGGTAGTGCGATATTGCGACTTTCCCTCATTCTTGTCAGCATGGCCCTGGTCGACGGATGGCGTCGATCGAAGGTGTCTGGAAGAGCTTCATCAATAGTGAACGGAAACTCATGGATACCGAGTTCCAGTCTGTGAACAGGTAGGGGGGCAAGGTTGGCTTCCATTCCGGCTGCCGTGAGTACCTGGTCGTTGGATCCGGCCAGGGCAAGACACCGTGTTCCGGATTCCTCGAGGCGTTGACGAAGACAGAGGCCTCCGGAGAGTATGTGGCGGATCCAATGGATAGGTCTCTCGGCCTTGTCAGCCATACCTGCAGGCAACCCGATGGCGCCAAAGTCTTCAGACTTCAAGAATGTGGTGAGTTTGCTACCGGCCTCTTCATCCATTATGAACAGGCTGGATGGACGCATATCATCAGGTTTTACGCAGGAGGCGAAGAGAATGTATCGGCTCAGAGAGTGCATTTTATCGGAGCGTGAAAGTAGCAGTGTGAGTGCCAAATAGCCACCTGCCGAATAACCCAGGAAATGGGGAGTTGTTGCCGATTCAAACTTCGGATGCCGGCCTGACGATATCACATCGCAAAGATCTAAGACATCGAAATAGCTTTGCAGACCTCCGCGTAGAAACCGCTGAGGCGCCTGAGCGATACGCTGGCTGATCCGGGCATTGAAGGGACTGACTCGTAGATTCCCAGATACCCGGTTTCGGATGTTCACGAGTTGTGCCTGCGCCGGGTAGTCCCATAAATCCGACCGGCGATCCATATGAAAAGATATAGGAAATATCAATACCGGGTAGTTGAGCTGATGTGCAAGATTGTATGCCCAGAGAAAGAGCTTGGTGTAGCTACCTTCATTTAAACCATGTGTGAGTATGAGTACGTTCTTCCAGGTTTGAGTGCCGCGGGATTCCGGCGCCACCATGAGATAAGTAAACGTACGGTTTGCGGAGATAGCGGCATCTTCACTCTCGAGAAAACTGCTGTTCATCGAATCAAACGGAAACCTGGTGGCTCTACATATACCGTCGGACAAAGTGCTATTCTTTCCAGATAGCACGGACTTGAACTCAGGGGGGCTGTTGAAGAGTGTTTTGTTCAAACTGGAGATATCTTTCTGGAAGAAGCATGGAGTCCACACACGATGTAGACGACATTCCTTTTGGCTTGACGCTCCACCCACCCACCGGTATCGTTGCGCCCATTATCTTTTCCTGGCATGAGAGACGCAACCAGTAAAAGTCCAGGTCCCATGGACGTTCTGTCCATGCCTGCATAATAACCAAATCGAGTCCGAATTATGACAGAGCAGAACCTGGGCCCGAATACCCCTGAGACCTACCGCATTAATGTCGGACGGGCAGGGCATATTACCCTGCGGTCCGTACTGATCGGAATTGCGCTCGCGATTTTCATCAGCGTCTGGATTCCCTATAATATCTGGACGCTCAAATCTTCCGCCATGGATTTTGAACATCTGTCAGCCGGCGTGATGATTCCTTTCCTGTTTATCGTCATCATCATCAATGGTATTCTGCGACGAACACCGTCCTTAGAGGCACTAAACGCGTCAGAACTCATTGTAGTTCTATCCATAGGGTTAATCGCCTCAGCGGTTCCTGCCAGTGCTTTCATGGGTTATTTCATAGCTGTGATTTCGACGCCATTCTACTTCGCCTCGCCAGAGAACCAATGGGCCGAGGTATTCTTTCAATATCTGCCTTCGTGGTCTGTTGCCGACAATTCGGGGCGGCAGATGCAGTGGTTTTACGAAGGGCTGCCCGGGCGAGCACAGATGCCTTGGCGGACCTGGGTGCCACCGCTTTTCTGGTGGGGTCTGTTTTT
>JABIQT010000779.1 GCA_018667995.1 Candidatus Latescibacterota bacterium | reverse complement strand
GTTCGCGGACGGGTCTCTCTCCTAATCCGCAGGCTTCTGCCATGGGACATGCCCTGCCTGCTGTACCTGCTGCTGCATAGTCGCTTGGAGTTCGTCCAAAGTATCGGTATCTGTGCGCGCCAAATTGACGTTTTCCACAGGATCGTCCTGCACCGAATACAGTTCGAGACTTGAAAATGCATCGTTTCTAAGCAGCTTCATGTTGTCGCGTCTTACCGCATGGTACGCCAGGCCGTTGTAAAGATGGGAATGCCATTTCCCGCCTTCTCTCCGGACCCAATAATAGTGTCTCCCCTCGAAATCTACAGCCCCACCAAGTAGCAGAGGCAGGATGGACCTACCATCGATTTCGTGTTTCACAGGCACCTGCCCAGCAGCACAGATGGATGGAAACCAGTCCATGAGCATGGCGGTCTGATCGGAAACCTGCCCGGCTGGTATTCGTCCCGGCCACATGGCGCAGCAGGGCACCCGAATCCCACCTTCGTACATTTCCTGTTTCGCACCACGCCACGGTGCGTTAGACGCGCCAGCGTCCACCTGGCCCCCGTTATCAGAAGCATATACAACCAGCGTATTCGACGCATCACCGCTCTGCTCCAATGCTTCGAGAACCTGACCGATACCATGGTCCATGTGTTCGACCAGTGCCACATAACGGGCACGTTGTTCGCTGAGGTCAGGTTCGCGCTGCCGAACCCTATCTAACCACTCATCGGGCGGTTGTATGGGTGTATGAGGTGCATTGTAGGCCAGATACAGAAAAAATGGATCATCCTGTTCGGACCGATCCTCTATATAGTCTACGGCCCAGTCCGTAAAAATATCGGTGGCGTGCCCTTCGGGATCGATCGTCTCTTCTCCGTCTCGCATATAGTTGTATCCATGGCGCAGATGTGTCACATAGTCATCCATCATATCACCAAGAAAGCCGCGAAAATGGTCGAATCCGCGTTGGCACGGATGATTCTCCGGTTCCAGGCCAAGATGCCATTTCCCCACCATAGCGGTCTGGTATCCGTCGGATTTCAGGATCTGCGGTAACGTCACAGCACCCGGGTCGAAGTATCCCCAGCTATTCTCCGCATGCGTCCGAATAACTCCTGGAACGCCCACCATATCGGGGTAGCGGCCCGTCAATAACGCGGCCCGACTGGGAGAGCATACCGGCGAATTCGCATAGAACTGTGTGAAACGAATCCCACCATGCGCGATTCTGTCAATGTTCGGTGTCCTGATATCCTCTCCGCCGTAAACCGATGTGTCTCCGTATCCATGATCATCAGATAGTATGAATAGAATGTTGGGACGATCCTTTAGGCTAGTCATACGACCTCCGTTTTACGAGATGGCTTCGTCGCGCTGTGTACACTTAAGGTCGGCGTTCGGTAAACGGTCGCCAACGCCATAGAACCGCCTCAGCAAAGCAACAACGCTGATTTTAGATGTGGCATAGTCTGCTCATTCGAAGATCCGATCCGGGCATGGGCATGAGTTGGTTCTGCTCATATTCGGATCCGCCCTGCTCGGATGTGAAGAGGCATGATGATCGGCTTTTCGACTTCCGGATCGCCCCACAGTTGCGCTAATGTTAGAGCCGCATCATCCATGAACTGATCACCTATACGGTTCGTACATCGTTTTACAGACGACCACGTCTGCACATAGGCCAGTAGCTGATAAAGACTCCAGTCCGTTTCGATCTTCAGCTCGGGCGCCTCTATGGGTTCAAAAGGAATATACACATCCCTGTATCCGTTCCAGAGCAGTGCATTCTGAGCGGCCCAGTCGTCTTTGATTACTTGTCTCAGGCATTGGTCGAAGGCTGAATCTATTTCCGGCGTAATCTGGAACCAGTCATATCCCCACGCGACAAACAGACCACCCGGCGTCGTCACACGTCTCACTTCTTGAAAAAAGAGAGGAATATCAAACCAGTGAAGTGCCTGGGATACACATACCGCATCGAATGCCCCTTGGGCATAGACTGTTGCTTCCGCCGGCTGGACTGAGTACTGAATACGGGCATGTTTCACTGCGTTCTCAATCTGATCAGAACTCGCATCCGAAGCCGATACCAAGTCGAAATGGCCGGCCAGCGCAATAGCGGCCTGACCGTTTCCCGTGGCGCAATCCCACACATGTCTCTTGTCTGGAGCGTGATCGGCGACGAATCTGAACAGCGGCTCCGGATACTTGGGCCGCGCTTCGGCGTAGAGATCGGAACGCCCGGAAAAATGATCAAGAAATCTCATATATGCCTCTGTAGGGAAAATCCCCGTAATCAGTAGCCGAATTTGCGCGAAGTAAACTATCGCCCAAATGACAGCCGGTCTCTACATCACCAAGCGAAGATCATGTCGAAAACGGTCTGAACCGATGTCCCGATTCAGCTACTCCCTGGTGTTCACCCATGCAAACCTTGCCATATCCTTGCTCCAGTAGGCATTCAGCAAACACCGCCGCTCAAGATCACTGTGCCAGGCTATAGAGCCATGGGTGGTGGCGCCCCCCATAAAGAAGAGCAGGTCTCCGGCTCGCATCAATGGGTGCATCACACCTTTATGAGCAGCAGGATCACCGGGATCGTTAGAAGGTAGCGGATATCGGGCATGATGAGACCCCGGTACGACCACAAAGCCACCCTCCGATTCCGAGACATCGTGGAGCTGCCAAGCCACGTTGACTTGGCCCGTATAGCTCCTTCCATTCTGATAGAGATAGGGCCACCAGTTGAGAAAGGGATAGATCGGATCACCATTTCCGTGCAGGATCTGTCCACCACCGCCCTTCTGGGTAGCGATGACGCTACCGAGCCCATCGCACCTGAAGTGACCTCCAAGCATCCAGTTCAGGCGATGTACCAGAGCCGGATGGGCCAGCATTCTCTCGAAAGGGTCGCGATCTTTCGCGGAAAGTTCACCAATGACAAGATTCGGTCTGCCTGTTCCTCGCATCAGGGAACTGCCGCCCACCTCTGTCTTACGGGCGCCCTCGTAGTTGATTCGGTGGCGATTCTCCTCGAATGCCCTGTTGCAGTCGCTCAACCAGTCCACGTCCATCACGTTTCTGACAATAAGGAAGCCAGTCAGGTCCCAGTAGAAAAACTCGAGTGGGTCCACTGCGGAGGCGTCAGATAGTTGGTTCGTGTGGACTCCCGGGTGGTACGGACCGTCCTGTTGGCGGAATGATGTATCTGTATGGATAGTCGATCCGTCCGAAATCAACGGAGAAGCGGGACCGTCCGCGGTATCCAGAAGTCCAAGCACCGTATGCTGTTCACGGGACATTCCCTGCGCCCAGGGCGGTTCGGGCACTGTCCCTCCGGCCGAAAGGCTGTCCAGGGACGGATCCGACGGTCGTGTGTTGACGCTTACGAACTCGCAAGCCACCAGGCGCTGAGGTCCCTCGGCGGAGGTCCATGGTTTCAGTCCATGTGCCAGAGTACCTGCGTGCAGAAGCAGGTCCCCAGCCTTCAGTACCGGTTGCAGACACATTCCGATAGTTTCCAGGTAGTCGTCTTCTCCATTGCGCACGCAGTCGGGCACAGGCAGTCCATTCGTGTGACTGCCAGGCAACAGGACCAGTCCACCAGCGTCGGCAGGTGTATCTGCCAGAGCCCACACGGCCCGAATGCCCTGGCAAAAACGACTGGTCCCCTGATGAAAATATGCTCTGGATGGGTTCCGAGGTTCATTCCCGCCCGACAATGGGTGCGACTTGCCATCCTCCAGTGCCGCAATCATGGTTGCCGGAACATCAACACGATAGGCAAGGCCGCACAACTCCTCAATGTACGGAATGACGCCGGGATGACTGCTCAGACCTTCCGGAACCTCGCCAGCATCTACGAGTTGGTTGCAGGCAACCAGTTCGTCGGGACTCAGGACACCACGAATGACCAGGAAGCCTTTTACGTCAAATCCGTAGTCCTCTTCAGCTGTCATCTTACGATCAACTCGGGGAGGCGCCTCGGCGATGGGGTGTTCACGGTCCGGTAGATGCGGATGCCACCGAGGTTTGAGGTGGGGCCATATCTGATTGGCGGCCTTCAGCCGCTCTCCGAACGAAGGCGACGATGACATGAACCTTATATCTGTAGGTTTGGCATCATCCTTATCGTCCGTTGCGTGGTCTTCGTCATTCATACTGCATTGACCTTTCTGTAGCTACAGATGCTCATGAGCTACCGCGAGGTAAACCGGGCATTGGTATCTCTCCTGGCGTATCCGCCTCTCAGGAATCTCAGAGAAGCTGCGGATCGATCCTGGTGGAGTACGAGTTCGTGAATGGCGGGAATGATTAGCTTTGGCGCGTTCGATTGACGGAGGTTCTGTTGCCGTTCACGTTTACCCCATACAGAAATCTCGTCAGCCAGGTTCCCAGATCTATT
>JABIQT010000478.1 GCA_018667995.1 Candidatus Latescibacterota bacterium | reverse complement strand
TTATCATCTGAGATATAGAGGGGTTCGGGGTACAGACTGGACCCACGGCGAATGCGCTCCCGATGGGACGGTGGTAATTCCGTTCAATTTCCTCTGGTGTAACCTGTCAAGTCTCCCTCCTCTGACTGCTAACTACGACGACAAGATCCCCTTGATCATGCAGAAACTCAGCGGGGCCGCTCCGGAAGCTCTCTGACGGATGACTCGGGATGGTCCCACTTCACCGTCAACCAGATACAATTTGGAGGTAGGTTGCGGGAATCCATGGACGCGGAGGAAGATGGGCGATATCATGGACCCACAGGATGGCACACTCGACCGGACTATTCGTCTGCCCGATTTCGTCTATTACGATACCGGAATCCGTAGAGCCCGTCAGATCGGAATGTTTTGGAACTTATCATCCGATCTATTCACCCGTATCCTGTCCAGGAAAGGAACTCATCCAGGTGACAGAAATCGTACATCTTACCGCCTCTCAGCTCGAAGCAGGCCTCGATGAAATTCGAAGCGCTCCCAGAGACGGCGGAGTGCTGCACATGATTGTGCGGCGGCCATCCGAAGAGGTCCGCGAAGTATTACAGGTGGGTGAGCTCGACCTCACTGAAGGTCTGGTGGGAGACAATTGGGGGAAACGCCCCAGCCCACGCACCGATGATGGCTCTCCTCATCCCGACATGCAGCTCAATTTGATGAACTCCCGCGTAATCGCGCTGATCTCTCAGTCAAAGGACCGATGGAAACTTGCCGGGGATCAGATGTTCGTTGATCTGGATTTAGGCGCCGACAATCTCCCGCCGGGAACAAAGCTATCGCTGGGAACGGCAACTATTATGGTCACAGATCAACCACACACGGGTTGCAAGAAATTCTCCGCGAGGTTTGGGGTGGAGGCATTGAAGTTCGTAAACTCACCTGTAGGGAAACAATTAAGCCTTCGAGGAATAAATGCGAAGGTTATAGCAGGTGGTACCATCCGGGAAGGCGATACGATCAAAAAGATACAAACGTAACATCCCGCAGCAAAGATAGAACTACGAATCTGCCGTAGATCTTCTAACCTGAGACCGACGTTAGTAGCAATACGTTCTGTCATTACGATAGAATAGGGAGTCTGGTAGATTGCCATGCCCCAGATCACAGAGATATACCTTCCTGCCTCCGCACCCGAGAACGAGTCTTACGGGCAGTTACCTCCTCGAGCGTCGTTCAACGGGAACGGACACTTTGCTGTGCGTTTCGAGATTGAGGTCTGGTACAACAGTTTCTGGCGCCAGAAGACAGTCGATCAAATCGCGCCATCTGTCACCAGCTCGAATATCCTCCTTGGATTCAGCAAATCCGGGCTTGGAGCCCTGAATATCGCCATAGAGAATCCGAAGATGTTCGATGCCGTGGTGATATTTGACGCGCCTCTCATGCATCTGAGTCTACCGCCATGGAATACCTCCGATTTCTATACCCAAGAAACCTGGGAAAGAGACCTGCCACAGAACCATATGGAATCAATTTCGATGCTGAGTGCACAGACGAGAATCATCCACATCGGTGGGCGGGCATTCCATGAAGACCACCTTGCATTCCAAGCGCTCTGCGAGGACACAATGATCTCGTGCGAACACCACCACCACCCCGAATACACCCACAGCTGGACGTCGGGTTGGGTGGAAGAAGCTCTGGCAAGCGCACTTGCGCCTTAGACTGAAAGACCGCGTAGTCATGCCGGGAGAGAGATGCCCGGTTATTTCCATTGAAAGGGCTGTTGCGAGATTGAGCAAGGATCAATTGAAGCAGGAATGGAATAGGCTTTCAGGCCCATGGATAGAGGAAATGCGCAGCGGACTTAATTCGGTCCGCAAGGGCTTACTTGACGAGCCGATGCTGGAGGCGTGCGGCGATGTCTCCGGGCTACACATTTTGGACAGCGGATGCGGCGAAGGCAGGTTTTGCCGGCTGTTGGTGGCACGCGATGCGGAGAAGGTTCTCGGAGTTGATCTATGCGAGCCTATGATATTGGCGGCAAGAGAGTTACAGGGAGAAAGTGATTCCTACGAAGTCGCTGATGTACAGCGTCTTGACCATCTGAAGAACGGAACGTTTGACCTTGCCGTATCGTACTTGAACCAGTGTGATCTGCCGGATTTCTCAGCAAATACTCGCGAGGTCTTTCGTACTTTGAAACATGGTGGACGTTTCATAGTGGCCAACCTCCACCCTATGCGATCCGCTGATGGACGGTGGCAGAGAAATGCCAAGGGCGAGAAAGAACACGTAATTGTCGACGAGTATTTCAATGAAACGGAACGGCACTGGAAAATGATGGATGTGGACTTCACTAATTTCCACAGATCTCTCGCTACTTATACGAATGGCTTTATCAGCGCTGGCTTCAGAATCACAGCTATCAGAGAACCCACAGTGACAGAAGACCAACTCTCTAATTACGCAGATCTCGAGGATGAACTCCGCGTGCCGAATTTCATCATCTTCGAGCTGATGAAACCGACCGTATAGAGCCAGCATGGAGCGTCAAGATACAGACGCCAAACACGAAAATTTGAAGGGTCGCCTTCTACATGGATGTACTAATTGTCGTCGACATGCAGAAGGCACTCATGATCGGCAACGAAAAGTGCGATATTGATCAGGTTCTCAAACGCATAGAGCGGCTGTCTGATAGACTCCGGAGGCGTGGGGGCCGTATCGTTTACATTCAGCATGCTGGTCCCCAAGAAAGTGATTTCGCCCCGCAATCTCCAGGATGGGTGTTATTCGACGCCTTGAAACCAGCGGAACAGGACCTCACCATCCATAAACGATTCAATGACGCATTCTTCAGAACTAGCTTGGAGGCCGATCTTCGGGACATGGCGCCCGAGAGAGTCCTCATTGCCGGCTGGGCAACCGATTTCTGCGTTGATGCCACAGTTCGGACGGCTGCCGCTCTCGGATTTCGAACTGCCGTCGTTGCCGACTGCCACACGGTCAGCGACCGTCCTGGTCTGAGTGCGCAGGAGATTATCGAATATCATCACTGGAAGTGGCAGCAGATCATCTCGCCACATCCCGTTGAGATCATTGCGGAAATCCGGATCTGACTCCTGATTTTTGTACTTGAGATCCTGCCCTGTCGTTCTCTACGGAGGCCACATGCGTGCCTTGACATATAGAATGCGGTTTATCGCACTATTCGTACTTGGCAGAGCCACGCAGGAAATCGAAACAGATAGACGTCCTCTTGCTATGGCGGACATGTGCCGTTTGCAGAGCAGGGGAGTCGCAAGAGTGAATTGGTTCTTATAGCTACAGGCGGGGGCTCCATGCGGACCATGACCAAAGGATCAGTACGACAGTGTTCCCCGAATGCCGTTCAGTGGCCAGACGTTCCCGACCAGGACCGGAGCTGACAATAGATCATGCGCCAACATCTCCCACACCTACTTATCATGCTGTTGGTTTCCTGCGGTCCAGGAGCTCCGACAGAAACCCTCGAACGACCAATACCGACTGGAAAGTACATAGACGACCCTATGTCCGGCCGCAGCTACAATCTCTCGGACTTCGAGCAGCAGTCCGGCACCACTATCTCCTCATTCAGCGACGCGCCTCTTCTGGCGGATCGAGTCCGGGAAGGCCTCCTTCCATCTGTATCTGAGAGACTACCAGAAAACCCTCTTGTTATGGTGCCCTGGGAGAAGTTGGGTAGATACGGCGGAGATCTCAGATACACAGAATTCACCATCGGTTACGATCACTATCTTCGTCATCTGAATGAGGCCCAGCTTCTTGAGCAACGCCCTGAGCCGGGCGTTGCCATATACAAGTGGATGGAAGGATCCGTGCAACCGGGCATTCTTGAGAGCTGGTCTCAGAATGAGGATGCGTCCTCGTTTACACTACGTATCCGAAGCGGTTTGAAGTGGTCTGACGGGATTCCTGTCACCACCGAGGATGTACGTTATCGTGTGGAGGATGTACTCTTCAACGCTGATGTCGTACCGATTCTGCCCCAATGGGCCCGATGGGGAGACAAACCTGTCCAGTTGCATATTCTCGATTCTCATACCTTTGAACTCAAGTTCTCTAAGTCCTACGGACTCTTCATCCCTCAAATGATCGGCTGGCGATGGCATGAATTGATGCTGCCAGCACATTATCTGAAGAGATTTCACAAGGATTACACCGCCATAGCGGATATGAAGTCGCTAATGGAGCGCTACGGCTACACCGAATCAGACTGGGGCCGCTTCTATCTGACCATGGGCGGCCTAGGGCAGGCAGCCGGTGGCTTCGTCCCCGGAAAAATACCCGATATAGGTGCCTATCCTACATTGGATCCGTGGCTTCATGTGACACAGCCAAATCCTGGTGACTACGTGCTGGAGCGAAACCCCTATTTCTACAAAATAGATCCAGAGGGCCAACAGCTACCGTATCTGGACGGCCTTCGTCGCACGTTCGTAAGCGATCTTCAGGTTCAGAACCTCAAGATACTGTCCGGCGAAACTGATCTTCAGTTTCAGTTTGTGCGGCTCAGTGATTTTCCTCTCTTCAAACGTAACGAAGCCAAGAGCAACTACTGGGTCGTGCCCCTGCCCGCCTGGCAGGACTATATGCTTATTTTTCCCTTGAACCTACGTCCCGATGATCCCGTCTTGCGGCCTATCATGGCTGACTTACGTTTTCGCCGCGCACTCTCATTGGCATTAAACAGAAACGAAATCCGGGAAGCGCTATTTCTGGGATTCGGGCGACCCGCCCAATTAGCACCGCTACCCGGTAGCCCCTGGTACGAAGACGGCTTCGATCGTGCGAATGCTGACTACGATACCACTCTAGCAAATCAACTCCTGGACGAAATGGGACTACCATGGGACTCGGAGCACCGCTACCGGATCCAACCAGACGGCAAGACCCTTACGATTCGAATCGACTACTACGATGTGACGCCACCTGCTGGTCCAGGAGCTGAAATGGCGGCGACCTTCTGGGAGGACGTAGGGATACGTACACGGGTCCAGCAGGTCGACGGAGCACGCTACTGGCAACTTCGCGGTGCCAACCAGAATCAGGTTACAGCCTGGTGGGCCAACGGTGCGGTACCCAATGATTTTACCTTTGTGGGAGGTTTCTCGATGACGTATCCCTGGCAGCAATGGCACGATACACAGGGAGCAAACGGTCAGACGCCACCAGAGTGGGCCCAGTCCATCTACGCGCTCAGGGACACCCTCTACTCGACGCCATCCGAAACCAAACGTAATCAGGCTGGCACCGAGATATTCAGGAAGAATGCCCAGTATCTCTGGAATATCGGAACGGTAGCAGACGTCCCCGTACCATTTGTCTATTCGAAACGCTTGAGCAACATAGGTGTGGCCGAGCAACGCAATCACTATCCAATCACGGTCGCAGAAGCCGCCGAACAGTGGTTTTTTGAGATTGACGAATAAGGTACTCTATTTTTTATAGATCGGGGCTGCCGAAAAAGCAGCTATTTTTCATTACTAAAATACAATCGTAGATTACCCACCATGCTCTCATACATATTCCAGCGTCTCGCCTATACCGCGGTTCTACTCGTGCTGATCTCTATCACGTCGTTCGTCATCATCCAATTGCCGCCAGGGGACTATCTATCGTCGTATATCCGGCAACTGGAGGCCAGCGGCCAACCTGTGGACCAGTCTGAAATAGAGGCTATGAAACGCCAATACGGACTTGATCAACCAGTAGCCGTACAATACTTCAAATGGGTCGGCGGTATGCTCGAAGGCGACTTCGGCCGCTCATTGCAGTGGTCACGCCCCGTCAGCGATCTGATCGGTGAGCGCATGTTTCTGACTGTTGTCATGAACGTTGCCACCTTGATATTTACCTACCTCATAGCCATAGCTATAGGTGTGTACTCAGCTACACATCAGTATTCCGCAGCCGACTATGGGTTTACTGTGCTTGGATTTATCGGATTGGCTATCCCAAATTTCCTGTTGGCTTTGATACTCATGGTATTCTTCCATAACACGTTCGGGCTCAGCATCGGAGGTCTCTTCTCCCCGGAGTATGCCTCGGCACCATGGGGGTGGGGCAAGATGGTCGATCTGCTCTTCCATCTTCCAATCCCGATGATCATCATAGGGACCTCAGGCGCGGCCGGTCTGATCCGCGTTATGCGAGGCGCCCTGCTGGATGAACTCCGCAAGCAGTATGTGGTCACAGCCCGTTCAAAAGGACTCTCAGAGCGCCGTCTTCTGTTCAAGTATCCTGTACGGGTAGCCGTCAACCCAGTAATAAGTACGGTTGGTTGGGTCCTCCCAGGACTGGTGTCCGGCGGAGCAATCACAGCCATAGTTCTGAGTCTCCCTACAGTCGGCCCATTGCTCTTCCGCGCGCTCTTGAGTGAAGACATGTATCTGGCTGGCACCTTGATCCTCCTACTGAGCTTTCTGACAATAATCGGCACGCTGGTTTCGGATATTCTACTGGTAATGCTGGACCCGCGCATACGAATGGAGCGATCGTCCAGTGCCCACTAAAGTCCCATCCATGGTAGCCAACGAGGCGTCTGTATGTCCCAACCTATGACGGAACATACTCAAAATAGCGCCCTTGAGCCGGACGTCGAGAATGAGCGATACTACATGGCTACCCAATGGCAGCTCATGTGGCGTCGCCTCAAGCGCCACCGGCTGGCCATTGTAGGAATGGTGGTTCTCGCGATCATTTATGGCGGAGCTCTGCTGGCCGATTTCCTGTCACCATATAACATCTACAAACGCCACACTGCCTTTATCTACAGTCCACCTCAACAGATCCACTTTGTGGATTCGGCGGGCGGTATTCACTGGCAACCATTCGTGTATGGTTGGACCACTCGCCGTCATCCCGTCACGTACGAATTGCTCTATGAGGAAGATACCTCAGTCCTGTATCCGTTACGGCTATTTCAGACAGGCGATAGATACGAGCTATTCGGAATTATCCCTATGCGGGCGCGTCTTTTCGGCACAGATCAACCTGGTACCGTCTTCCTATTCGGCACAGATCACCTCGGTCGCGACATCCTTTCGCGCATCCTTATGGCATCCCGCGTGTCACTATCCATCGGTCTCATTGGTGTGGCATTCAGTTTCATACTGGGCTGTATCCTGGGTGGTATTTCCGGCTTCTACGGCGGTTTACCGGATACGCTCATTCAGCGTCTGATCGAGTTCTTGCTATCCATCCCGACCATACCGTTGTGGATGGCATTGGCCGCGGCCGTTCCGGCCGACTGGCCGCCACTGCAGGT
>JABIQT010000980.1 GCA_018667995.1 Candidatus Latescibacterota bacterium | reverse complement strand
CAGAGAGTCGATAGGGCAAAACATCCGCCGCTATACGCCAGGGTCAGTCCAAGATACATGGGGTTGCGCGTGAACTTATAGGGCCCAGTGTTGACGAGGCCAGATGCGGGCCGATTCGGCAAAATTGCTGTATGATTCAGGAAAAATGTAAGAATTCCCCATAGCATGATCGCCAGACCGACTCCAATGCATACAGATCCGATCGCCTCACCGTAGAAGAGCCACTTATCGGACATCTGAGGCTGTGGATATTCTCTATGGACAATCCATCCGAGTCCGAAGCCTCCCACGAAGAGCAATGGTGGCGGAAACACGACACCAGGATGTGGAGGTTTATCTCCCTCAGGATCCGAATCAGATACAGTCATCTGGATTCCTTTCTGCTACCGATTTCGCCGGTCATGGACTAATGACCGAGGGACTTGGGGCTGTAATCCCAAATCTTCAGACACAAAGCTTGTGCGCCGATCCAGTCCGAACTCGAAATATGGATAGACGCCCACTTCCTCTTGGCTCCTGTCACAGCATTCATTCAGGTTCCTGATCCTGTTGGAGACGATGCTCTGCCCATGCTCTCAGTGGTACATCGTCCCGGTTTTCTGTCAGCCAATATTGCGAAACCGGTTGATTGGCCGGGTCGGAGCCTAACGGATGGCTTTCCGTTCCCATGGCTCCCAGTAGCTGACGTCGAATCGGTGAGCTTCTTGACAGCAGTTCGTGATCCTGCATCACATAGTCCGTGGGACGAAGCCATCGGTAGTGGTATCCCACATGGAGGATCTTACGGATGAGGTCGGAGTAGTTGGGGCCGACACAGTGCCAGGTAGCTGTCCGCCATAGAACGGCTGTTCCTGGTGGGGTTTTGAGTTCCAGCGCTTCGTTGGCCGGTACTCGATAGCTCGGATCGCGCAACTCCTGCGGGGACCGTCTGTGGCTACCCGGTACGACCCAGAGATTGCCGCGATCAGACTCTGATAGGTCAGAAAGCGAATAGAACACCTTTATCTCCATGTATGGAAGACGTCCATCAAGGGAGGGGGCTTCAAACATATGCTCGCCGGCAAGATCAGGATGCCAGCCGAGATTGTTATACCCGGTTTTTGCATCATCTCCGTCGCTTCTTCCGATTTCACCGCCGACAACGCCTTGTGGGTAAGGAGGACGGTAATCGAGATGGGTGGTTCGGATTTGGATGTTCCAACCGATGGCATCGACTACGAGCGGAAGCATACGAGGATGGTCAATCAAATCGAGAAAGGCATCGTGGTGCGCCAGGACATTTCTGATTGCGATCGGCGCGGATGAGTCGAGTTGCTTTTCGCGCCGAACCTTATCGATGACCGTATTCACGGCATCCAATAGTCGCGAGAGCTCATCGTCCTTGAGGAAATCCTCAAGAATGACAAATCCGTTCTCGTCAAACTCCGCGATCTGATCTGCTGAGAGTCGCATATAGGTTATCAGAGTGAGTGATGTAGTTCAGGGAAGAGCAAGCGTTGTTGGATTGGCCGGCCAGTAGTTCCATTCGGGCTCCATTCGATCCATGATCTGATTTTCGTTGTCTACCAAAACCAGCAGAGGTTCTACTCCCATCACGTTACCTGGCGCCGGAAAATCCATTTCTCTGCCTGAACTTGAGAGGCCACTGGGACCGTTCTGACACCGTACCAGTCCTTTGATCCTGCCACCTTCAACAATGAGGGCGTAGACGGTAAAGCCACCAGCTATTTCTGGTGCCACACTGAGCTTGTAGCTGCCCGATACAAGTGAAATCTCCACCAGGTTTTCGCGTGCTGTGCCTTTGTACATCGGTCCACTCTTATCGTGTCTCGCTTTCAGAAACCGGGCCAGCTGCGTTGTGAAGTCCGGTCGTGAGTCTCGAAGGACCACCCGACGCTGAATCGAGATCGCATCGTCGTAACGACCGAGTCGAAAGTACGCCGTAGCCTGTGTGTCTGCGATGTGCACCAGATCGGGACCCATTTCAACGGCAAGTTCAATGGCCTCGACAGCGAGGTCCAACTGATCCTTGTCCGCCATTGGGTCTATCACGATCCGCCACGCGAGACTGTTGAGCAGAATAGGATCTGTTGTGGTTTTGTTGATCGCCGTTCGCGTGAAGCGATTCAACTGCTCCGGCGAGCTACTATAGGATGCAGCAATGGCCTGAGCGGTACCAATGAGAAAAACAGCACCGACCAGCGCGGCCCCGACCGTGGCGATCCGTGGCACGGGAATGTCTGGATCATAGACCTCATATGGGCGATACAGAAGCCAAATAATCAGGCATCCCGCTGCAAATCCACCAAGATGTGCGTAGAGATCTATTCCTTCAATGGCAAATGGTAGAAGAAGGTTCAGCAGGAGAATGAAGGTCCACCAGGACTTGGACTGACGAAACAGATGGGGGATCGTCGAATAGAATTTCATCTGGAGCACAAACATTGCCCCCAGGAGACCGAAAACCGCGGTGGATGCCCCCAGGGAGGAAAGTGCTGAGCTGAAGAGATAGGATACAAAGGCTCCTGCCAACGCCGAGGACAACAGCACTAGCAGCGTTCTTATACTCCCGGTCAAGCTCTCCATGATCCGGCCAAGCAGGAAAAGGGCAAATAAATTGAGGCCGAGATGGATGGCATCATTATGCAGCAGGTTTGCAGAAACGAGCCGGAACCACTGACCATCCGAGACAAGAACCGGTACATTCGCGCCCGCAAAAACCAGATTCAATGGGTCGCCCGGTACCGTACTGTTGCCGAGTGTGTCGATTCCAAAGAAGACTGCTACTAAGAGACCTACTGATGCAAGCGTCACCACAGAACGCTGTTCCAGCGCTCTGTGCGACCGAGCATGAGACTCCGCCATCGCATGAATCTGATCAGAACCACCGGGACTACGGGCAATCCGACTCCTGATCTCTTCAATACACGTCTCGAATACTTCCTGGTCGATTTCATCCGCGCTCGATAGCGCAATTCTGTCACCGTCTGTTCCCACAATGAGCGTCATGCCGTTTATTCCCTCAAAAACCTGAAGGGCACGAATTTCCGAATAGGCAAAGCGGACGGTCTTCTTACTGCGCATGTTTAGAGGGAATTCAGCGTAGGTATCCCATATTGATATGGAGAGGGTATCGATCTTCATCCGGTAGGACCGTACTGATGTCCAGATGAAGTAAGCACCGAGTGCTGCCGTGGTGAAGGTAACAAAGCTAAGCGAGGGGCCTGCCGCTAAACGGGTCAGGTCAAGTAGTGTTCCGCAGAGGACAAGACAGAGAAGGCCAAGAATAATCCCCATCCAGGGTCGTATTACAGGTAGTGCCGGTATCAGATGCAGTCGCAAGTCAGGCTGCGTCCCGTTCGTCGGATCCTCCAACCGCTGCTCACGATTCCAGGCCAAAAAACATCTCTTTTCGATTCTTGATGGTAGAAGTGGGGGGATTGGAGATCAGGAGCCCAACCATGAAAATAGACCGAGATAGCGGCCATCTCACCATGCGAGCTCGCGACGGGCGATTCTGCATTGGTTTACCGGTAGAATGCATTCCAATTGAGAGGACCTACCGCCTGTCGGCCTATTCACTGGCCTCAGGAAAGAACTCGCTGGCCATTGTTTGGTACTCAGGGTCTTTTTTTCGCATCATGATTTCCTGGCTCGTGTCACCGTCGACGTCCCGGATATCACCCTTGGCGCCATTCTCCAGGAGGATGCGCACTTGATCTTTGGTGGCGCGATTCTTAAGCGCCCAATGCAGCGAAGTGCGCTTGTTTGAGTCCTGATAGTTCACGTCCGCACCAAGATCCAGAAGCGTCTTCGCCGCTTCCCAGTGCCCGCCCTTGACAGCTGTCATCAGAGGCGTCTCCTCGTTCTCGTAGATGGGGTCAACATCTGCACCGTGGCTAACCAGTAATCTGATAACCTCTTCATTGTTGTCAAAGCAGGCTGACCAGAGGCAGTGATTCGGATCACAGTCCTTATTCAACAGGAATTCAGCAAGCTTGACGTTCTTACCCAGAGAAACGGTATGCCACAGAGGCGTCGCTTTCCAGTTCCCCCGCGCAAAAGCTTCCTCGCTTGGGTCCAGGCCTTTCTCGATGAGCAGGCTGGCCATCTTCAGGCTATTCTCCGCTGTGAGGTCATCATCACCACTTACATTCACCATGGCACAGTGATGTAAGAGACTTCTGCCTCGGACGTCACGAAATTCCGCCAGTTCGGGCGCCTCACCGAATGCGTCCCCAGCGGACTTCCAGTCCAGCGCTTTCACAATGGAAAGGATTTCAGTCTCTGAAGGCATGATTGCCCTCCGTCTTGCTACGTCAGTTAAAATCGTCGGAATGACCAAACTTCTGGAAGATACTCCACATACACTGTCTATACCCAGCCACAGAAAAATGTAATCTCTACGATTGAAAAACGGCTTTCTGCTGCCGAACCAACGGTAGACCTATGTGGGAGGTGTTTTTGTCAGGAGATTGCATGACCGACAATCTATATTATCGGCCTGTCTGACACAAGCATGATTTAGCAGTAGGAGCGCACTGTCTGATTCGTGGCACACTCATTTCACGGCACTAACTTGTCGATAGGCGTTCACTGATCCACTGGAGGTGACACCTGTCCTTCAAGATCCTCCAGTTCGCCCATCTGCTCGAGATAGTCGAATACCCGATTGGCCTCGGCCTCGTCCAGAATACTGATTGCGAAACCTACGTGAACAATCACGTAGTCGCCCACGCCCGCCTCGGGCACGTAGGCAAGGTTGATTTCTTTGATCAGACCACCGAAATTAACACGACCTGTTCGCATCAATGGATCTTCAGTCAGGATCTCTTCGATCATGCCGGGCACTGCGAGGCACATTAGTTTCCTCCTGAATAGGCCATCCTGCGACCAATGATCGCCTGACCCACGGCGAGGCCACCATCACCTGGTGGTATGCGCTGATGACTATAGGCACGAAATCCAGCGTTTCTCAATTCTAGTCTGGTCTGCTCGGAGAGATATTCATTTTGAAAACACCCCCCGGTCAGAACGACAGCCGGAATCGCGTGTGAGACGGCCACAGCCGAGATGGCGACGGCAAGGGCATCATGAAATCTCTTTGAGATGACTTCCCTGTGCTCACCGTTTGAAATATCGGCAAGGACTTCCAATACCAAGGGTTCCCAATCGAGCTGCTGGCATCGCACGCTCTCTCCTTCTACGAGGGGAAGATGGTAGGGCACTCTTGTTCCACTGGGGCGGATCGCCCATTCTAGCATCATGGCGGCCTGTCCTTCGTAGTCGTTGATCTGACAAAGGCCCAGTAAGGACGAAACAACATCAAACAGGCGACCGACACTTGATGTGACTGGCGCGTCAGGCATTTTCTGCCACAGATCGAGAAGCATCTGCCTCTCCTGCACATCGAATGCCCGCAAAGTGGCGCAATTGGTCTTCAAGGTTCTCTCGGCGCCAAGGAGCTGATACAGAAGGCTCAGAGCCATTCGGCGAGGCTGCTTGACGGTTGATTCTCCTCCGAAGAGCTTGAACGGACGCAAACAGGCCAATCGTTCGAATCCCTCTTCGTTAACTTGCAGAAATTCGCCTCCCCAAATGGTATGGTCAGTGCCATAGCCCGTCCCATCCCAAGCCACACCAAGCACAGGTTCATCGAGGTCATTATCAGCCATACATGCAACGACATGCGCATGATGATGTTGGACCCGGACCGTTGGTAGCCCCGACCGGGTGGCCACATGGGAGCTGATATAGTCCGGGTGCAGATCACGTGCGACGACTTGTGGTTCTAATCCAAGAAGTTGCTGCAAATCATCCGTTGTCTCCTCATGCGCCTGAACCGCCTTCAGGGAGTCAAGGTCTCCGATATGCTGGCTGAGGAACACATCCTCATTGCGGGTAAGTGCGATGGCATTTTTCAGGTGCCCTCCGACGGCAAGGCAATCCGGCCCAGGATGAGTTGATCTGAATGTCAGGGGATAGGGCGCGTATCCTCTTGCCCGGCGAAGGACCACGTCATTGCCTCCCAGCATCCGGACAATGGAATCGTCAACACGGCGTACGATTTCTCTATCGTGCGTCAGGAAACAGTCGGCGATTCCATGGAGGTCTTCGTGCGCTTCCACATCTCCTATACACATGGGCTCGTCGCTTACGTTACCACTTGTTGTAACAACCGGGAGATTGAGATCTCTGAGTAGCAGGTGATGCAGCGGTGTATTGGGCATCATAACGCCAAGCATCGGGTTACCCGGGGCCACCT
>JABIQT010000634.1 GCA_018667995.1 Candidatus Latescibacterota bacterium | reverse complement strand
CCCGCGCGCCAACGCGTCTGCCACGTTGTCGGTGGTGTGGACAGGAGCGTACTCTGCTTTCCCGCGCTCTCTGACCCTTTTCAGCCTCAGGTCTCTGATGTGGCCAGACCACTTCTCGTAGTGCGCGTACTTCCGGCGCCAGTATTTGGCCGTCAATGGCCGGAAGCATAACCCGTATGGTATCTCGCAGTCGATCATATCATCGGTCCATGGGACGCGGCAGTGTTCTGGTTCGAACACGAGTTCGATGTCACTGCCCCATCCCCTTATCCTTTTCCACTCGAGCGTTCTGTAGTACCTTGTCATCGAAGCCTCTCTCCGCGAGTACGCTTCTGATACTCGCTTGTCGAACATCCAACGTCTGCCGAAATACGTCGACATCATTTTGTGGAACCGCAGGGCCAGTACTCGGACCTGGTCCGCTGGCGTGTACACCTGCGCATATGCGAGGATAATGGTAAACATTGACGCTGTTATCTGTGGGCGCACCAACATGGTCGATCCCGTAGGCTGTGACGTGACACTGCATTCGCTGTCGCCTAAACTCGCGTTCTGAGCGCTAGAATCAGAGCTCACTGACTCGTGGCGCACCGTGACGAACCTCCTCGCTGGTTGCGCCGCCTCCGTGGGGTCGTTCCACCGCCGATGATGTATTATGGGCGGTTCGAATCCTCCGGCGTCGAACGCCCGGTCTTCCCCGTCGGCTGCTGCCCGATCTTCGCGCTCGACTCGCGCTCGGTACCGCCTCCAATGCTCATCGTCGGCTCTCCGAAACCGCTGTGAAAGCTCTCGTATCTGATCTCGCTGCGTATACACTTGAGCGTACTCCAGAATGCTCCTGAATACCGAGCTGGGGATGATCCTCTCCTGTGGACCGTCGCCAGCCTCGTCACTGGAATACTCTGACCCGAACAGTTCCCCCGACCCGCCGTGGCCTTCCTCACTTTCTGGCTCAGCGGCGATCGGGGCGGGCGTAGTGTCCGCACTCACGGGTCCATCCGCCAGATGTCGTCTCGACAACTTGGCCGTCTTCTTCTTGACAGGCTTCCTAAACTGCTCGTCGATGTACTCCGTACGATCGCATTTTAGGCTCGGCCGCCCGCCCTGACAGAGGCACGTCGTGCTTGGGTCCTTGCAGTCATCGCAAAGATCACCGCCCTTGGTGTGCTGTAAACACCTAAAGGTCTCCCCTGCATGCGGTGAGTAGCATCGTCCCTTGCACCTTGGCAACCGTGCCTCGTCTTTTGGCACCATCTGCTGCCCGTAACGAATGTGATGGGCACGGCACTTTTCTCCTAGCACCTTAGTGCCCACATCCGCCGAATTGTCGGACGAAGACACCTTTTCGGCAACGATACCGAATCGGTCTACTACGTCCTTGATCCACTGAGCGGATACGTCGTGCACTTTGCGTGCGAAGCGGAGCGCCTTGGACGCCCCCTTCTTCACGATTCCCAACGCTGCAGAGGAGTCGCTGAAGAATTTTACTATCAAGCAACCAAATAACGCTTCCAACAGTGGTAGGATCTCCATGACCTTCTTGAGCGCATCCCTGAATGCGACAAGCTCCGCCTCTGCTGTAGATAGCGATATGGATTTCTGCTGCTGTGTCTTCCAATCCAAAACGACCGATGTTCCGTCTGGTCCGATTAGCTTTATGAGCCATGACGAGTTGGACTTCCGAGAGGAGTCTTCAGCATAATCGCTGTCTACCAATACCCAGAGCTGTACTCTGTCCCCTCTGATTCCATATCCGACCATGGTGTCTCCAGCGTGAACCTTAGCCCAACTGATGAGACGCTTCAGTCTGCGTCCTGCCTCCGGCGACCACTTGTGGCATCTCTTGGACAGCCAGTTGATCGGGTAGGCAATATCCGGCCGGGAGTTCCCCGCTGGGTACATCCATGTTCCGATGTGCATCGCGCAGTTTTTCTGATCCGCGCCGGGGGGCATGACGTCTTTCGCGCCATCCCACTCATCCCGATCGTCAAAAGCTTGACTCGTCATAGGCGACTTCGGAGCCGTCGTCATCAGTTCTCCGCCTGCGTCGACGTACCTCTGTACGCCATGGTACACGTAGCTCTCCATGAGGAACAGTACCCTCGACTCGTGCCTGACGACGCTATCGATCAGCATCTTCTTTACCTTGGCAAGCCAGATCTCCGCTGCCAAGAACCTCGAAGGCGCAATCGAGTCGGGCGTTGTGCTCTCGACCGTCTTGCCCTTGCTTGGCTCGTCGCTGTCGTGAGACTGCACCGTCATTGATGCGAAAGGCTCCCAGTCCCGGGCACTCCACTGCGTCACCAGTAGGTCGTGCACACTTTCGGTAGTTGCCTTGTCGAAACTTATGAGGACCCCGTCATCCACGTATAGAACGAGTAGCGCGACGATCTCGCCGCCAAACTTCTTCACGTATATTGTCCGATCTTCATCGTGATCGACGTACTCGAAAGCAATAAGCGACAGCATCTTCGAACACTCGTTCGCCCAAACGTCGCCCGCCAACGGATGCCCATATAGAGCTCTGACCATCTTGATCAGTGCCCCCGGCGGTAGCCGTTTTCCGGTCGCCTCCGCGATCGCGTCTAGCAGCATCTCGTTTTTGGAGGTGACGTAGTATTCGAACTCCTCGGGCAATGGCGCTTGCAGGTAAGCTGCAGTGACATCGAAGCACATGGCGTCGCACGACTCCAGGAGAGTGTCCACGTCCACGTACTCTGAATCTCGTACCTCTCCCTTCTTGGGAAGTCTGCACCCTTGCCGTATTTTCTCCTGTAGCGCCCCCTTGGGGTCTGCTACCATGCCCCACGTTAAAGCCATCCGCACTTCCAGCGGGCTCGTGGTAGCATGGCGGGGTACGAGTTGTTTTTCCAAATCTGATGATTCGGAGACAACTTTGCCGTACTTGTCCCTTATGTACTTGCCGTTGTAGACAATTCGTATCCTGGCCTTGTGCTGAGCGAACAGCATGTCGAAGTTCTTCACGGCATGTACCGGAATGATCTCCGCAACTGTCGCGTTGTCCGGCAGTTCTGCCCACGTTAGTACGAATGTGTCAAGATCCAGCACCTTGTGCGTGACGCATATATTCGTGACCTCGTCACAATAGGACTTGGGCCAGTTGTATGCGTTAAAAGGCGGACGACGCATTTCACCTGAAGTCAGGTTCTTCGTCACGAATGCCGTCAGCTTGACCTTCTGATCTAGTATATCCACCT